>JANMAN010000279.1:0-9002 GCA_031359885.1 Tardiphaga sp.
CGAGAATTTTGATCCGGCGTAGGCGTCTCATGGTTTGGCTCCGGGTGTAACGCCGGGCAGAGCCGGGGGCGTGCCGGGCGACGTCGGAGACGCGCCGGGTAGATTGGGGAGACCACCTTGTCCGGGCGGAGGCCCGCCGGATCCCGGGATGCCAGGCAGCCGCGGCGGTGCTTGCTCGTTGGATTCCGTCAACTGCACCGTCCATGCGCGCTGCTCGCCGGTATCGACCTCGAAGAAGCCGGTGCGATCGAAGCCGCGCGCGAGGCAATTCTCGGTGCCTTTGATGGTGAATTCCTTGTCGCGCGAGCACATGAAGGCCTGCCCGGACCACTCGCCACCGCGGTCGTAATCCAGCGCGTAAATGTAATAAAAACGGGCGACGAGCGTCCCGCGCAGCAGCGTTTCGCAGGCCCGCGACGACACGTTCCACCAGCCCTCGGTGGTCCAGCCTTCGGCATCCTTGTAGCCCAACGCGATGCCGACGCGGCTCGGCGTGTTGTTGCACAGCCGGAAGTCGGCCTTGGCGGGCGTCGCGAGGGCACTGCCGAGCACGATAGCCGACGCGAACAACGCCAGCAGCATGGCGTGGCGCAGCGAAGACAGACGATGGACGATGTGTGGGATCATGGACCGGCGCATTCTTGTCGCTGTGGTTTCGCGTGGCCGGGGAGGCCTGTCAACGGCGCAGCCGCCTGATAGCTACGGAAGACTATCCTCGCCGGTTCGAGTCTCTGCAACCGGACTTGGCAGATTATGTGACATGACCCATCTGACATTCAGATGAACGACGAGAGGGAGGTCGACCATGGCGATCGATGACAAGACCCAAACCGAACTTGAAGCCGCGGCGTTCCGGCGGCTGATCGCGCATCTGCGCGAACGCACCGATGTGCAGAATATCGAGCTGATGAATCTCGCTGGTTTCTGCCGCAACTGCCTGTCGAATTGGCTTAAGGATGCCGCCGATGCGCAGGGCGTGGGTATGAGCAAGGATGCCAGCCGCGAGGCGGTTTACGGCATGCCTTATGAGACTTGGAAAGCGCAGCATCAGAATGATGCGACGCCTGAGCAGATCGCCACAATGAAGGCCAGCGCTAGCGGTCATTGAGGCCAAGGCAAGCGGAAAAAAGCTGATGGCCGAATTGTGACTGAAGTAGAATGATGGTTCGAGGCTCTTAATCTGCGCTTCACCCTTTGCTGTGAAGCAGTGGCGGCGCGCCGACGTGCGAAAGGTGTGGGGACGCTGTGGACGACCGGGATGCCGCCTTGACGCGGCCCGCCCGTCTTCCGACTGTTAACCCGACATCGTCGACGACAGGTCCGCGCCACGCGGCCCGATGACAGGCGTCGACGCGCGCTTCGCATTCCCTAGAGTTCACAGGAGTATCTCGGATGGCCACCTCAGCCGCTGCCCTTAAAGAAGACGCCACCACGCATTCCTTCGCCAAGGATCAGCTCAAGGCCATCATCGAGCGCATCGAGCGGCTGGAAGAAGAAAAGAAGACCATCTCGGACGACATCAAGGACGTCTATGGCGAGGCTAAGGGCAACGGCTATGACGTCAAGGCGCTCCGCACCATCATCCGCATGCGTAAGCAGGACGCCAACGAGCGCGCCGAGCAGGAAACGATTTTGGAGACGTATCTCCAAGCACTTGGAATGCTGTGAGATCTGTCCCCTCTCTATAGAGAGGGGACGGCTTCGTTAGCCTGGATGAGAGGAGCGAAATTCGGACTACTTCACGACGCCTAGCGGAGAGCCGCGGTCCGCGTGACGAACGACAGCGTCGTCAGCCGGGTGACGGCGGCGCCCGAGAAATTCTCAGACACCATGCCCAGCATCGGATCTTCGCTGAACGTCATCGCGATCGCGGCGGTCGGCTTGGTGAAATGGGCCCGCATCCCGTTCATATCCGGATCGCCCATGAAGCTTGCGGTCATTGCGGTCGAGGCGCTCGGCGCCAAGATCATCACGCGCATCCAGACGTCGTTGTCGCGCAATGTGGCCGAAGCCATCCGCGTCGCCAGCGTGACGCCGGGATAACCGCGGACGCCCTTGGTGACAACGGTCGTGATCGCGTTGACTGCCATCGGATTGCGCGCGGCATTCGCCGGCCGAACGCTACGCGGCATCGGCGCACTGGCGGTGACGACGGAGCGATCGGCGGGGGCTGCTGCGGCGGCCGGCGCGTAAGCAAGCGCCTCGAAGCTTTTGTCGATGCTGGCCGTGCTGTGCGGATCGTTGGCGGCCAGCGCGTTGGCGAGCGCCTGTCTCGCGCTGATATTTGCGCTGATCGAGGCGACCTGGCTCGGTGTCGCTTGTTTCGGAGCGGGCAGCGCATCCCAGAAACCGCGCGAATTGATGATGTCGGCAGGAGTTTGCGGACTGCTCTGCGCCACAGCCTGCGGCTTGCCGTCGCCCACCGGCATCGGCGGACGCGGCGGCGCGTTGGCAAACAACGCGGGCGCAGCGGAGAGCGGCTGCTGTTCGTCTGCGGATGCGACCTGATACGACGCCAACTGAATGCCGCCGGCGCGCGCGGGTCGGGCGCGTGGCATCGGCAGCGGCTCGGTTTTCTCCGGCGCGGCCGCGGCCATCACGCTGGCCGAATTGGATTTGGCAGGCGTGCTGATCGGAGCTGCGCCTTCTTCTTCATCGTCGTTGGACCGTCCACCCTTAAATAACGAGGTGAACAGGCTCGGCTTGCTACGGGCCGACGCGTCATCGCTGGTGCCGCGCTTTTCGATCTCGGCCAACGCGAGTTCGTAGCCGGCGAGCGGTGTTCCGTTGGACGGCACATGGACGGTTCGGCCATTCGGGAAGACGCGGGCGAGTTGGTCGTGGTTCATGCGCGGCCAATGCCGGATGCTTCCGGTGTCCAGATGCACGAACGGCGAACCTGAGGTCGGGTAGAAGCCGACGCCGCCGCGCTGCTGTCGCAGCCCGGCATTGCGGATTTGCTCGAGCGGGACGCCGGGGATGAAGAAGTCCATCGCATGGCCGAGCATGTGCTGGCTGGCGCGCGCCACACCGGAGGACCGGCGGCGCAGCATGGCGTTGGTGGCGGGGGAGCGGTAGGCGGAGATGATGTTGATCGGCTGCTTGGCGTCGACGTCGCGATAGACTTCCCAGAGGATGTCGAACAAGCGACGATCCATGTTGGTCTTGTCCTGGCTGCGCCAGTCGCGAAGGAAGTGGTTGATCTGCTTCAGCGCCTCATCGTCATAGCGACCGTTGCGCTTGAAGGTGACGGTGAGGTCTTCGCCCGAATGGGTGTGGTGGAACGAAAGGGTGCGGGTCTCGGCCGTCGCCGTGGCGTTATGGACCGATCCGGCCCCAGCCAACACGAGCAGCGACGTCAGGCTCAACCCGACTCCCGCGCGCGATGCCGTCAGCAGTCTCAGACTGCGTGCAAATCCAGCCAGCACGTATGAGCACCCCGAAATCGTTCAACGAATGTGCCGGACCAGGTCTCAAACTTCCCCATGAGACGGCGGTCCGACATGATGAATGCAGACTTAAAGCAGGACGGTTAATCGAGCTTTACGCAGCATCAGCTATTTCCAGTCCTTAACCTAAACCGCCGACTGTGGCGAAATCGAGCCCTTTGCCAAATTGCAGATGGAGGATGGTTAATGAAAATCGAGCTCAGGCCATAAAAAAAGGCCTCACCGAATTCGGCGAGGCCTTTGATTTAACTCGCTAATTCTAGCGATCAGCGGGTGTAAAGCCGTCGGCGGCGATCCTGCTGGGCCTGCGGCGGTGGCGTCGGGCCACCGAACAGCCGTTCGAAGAACGACGGGCCGTTGCTGGCGTAACGCTGTCCGTCCGGCCCGAATGCGGCCTGCGGCACATCGCCTTTCGGTCGGGTGTAGCTCGGCTGCGCATGCGCGACCACGTTTTCCAGGTCTTTGTTCTTGCCGTTGCGGAGCACGGCGAGCATCTGAGCATCGCGGCTGTAGATGTCCTTACGGAATTGCAGTTTGCCGGCATCGTCCACGAAGGCGGTCTGATACGTGATGTTGACCGGGATTGCGGTCGGGAAGTTCAGATTGGCCTCGCCCTTGCCATACATGCCGCGCACGCGCTCGGCCGTGTAGCGCTCATTCGGCAATGCGATGCTCAGCAGGGCCGCAGCGTATTGATCCGGGTTCTGAACGCGCATGCAACCATGGGAGAACGCACGCTCGTCCTTGGCAAACAGATGCTTGTCAGGGGTGTCGTGCTGATAGACCAGAAACTTGTTCGGGAAATTGAAGCGGATGCGGCCGAGCGCATTGGCTTCGCCCGGGGGCTGCGAGATGCGGATCGAACCGTCGCGCGCGCGCTCCATCTTCAGGCCCATCCGCTGCAACACGGTCGGATCCTGCTGCAAAGCGGGCAGATATTCGTTGTAGATGATCGACGGCGGCACGTTCCAGGTCGGGTTGACCGTGATGTACTTCATCGTCTCGGTCAGAAGCGGGGTGGCATGATTGCCGACCTTGCCGACCACGACGCGCGTGGTCCAAGCCTGCTGATCGTTATGCATCACCTTGAGCGTGTAATCGGGGATGTTCAGCATCACATAGGCGTTGCCCAACGAGGCCGCGCCGAGCTGGCGCGGCAGCCAGCGCCAACGCTCCATGTTGACCAACAACGTATCGATCTGGCGGTCGCGCTTCGGCGAGTTCATCGCGCGCACGGTGGCGTCGTCGAGGATGCCGGTCGCCTTGAGATCGTTGCTCGCCTGATATTTGCGGACGGCGGCGGCAACCTCGGCATCATAGCGGGTGCTCGACCCATCGGACATGCCAAGCTTGGTGCGCAGCAGCGGCACGCGCTCGTCGTCGACGATCGTTTCACCCTTCTTGGTCTTGACGTATTTCAGCGCCGGTCCGGCGGCGAGCTGCGCGACCGGGCCTTCGCTTTCGCCGCGCATTTCGGCGAGCTTCGCTCTCAGGTCGCGGTAGCCTTTGTGCGGCGGGTTATAGGACGCGAGCGCTGCGGATGCGTCGGACGCATTCGAGACGTTCGCCAGCACTTCGGCCGGATCGGTCGGATGGTCGGGATACAGGATATCACCGGACACCTGCGACCAATGCATGCGACCGCTTTGGGCCTGACGAGCATAGTCGAGCATCGAGGCTGTCAGCTTCAAGTCGGCGTCGGCCAACATGTCGGGCGAGGTCGCGGCGGCAAAATCCGGCGTCGGATAGTCGGCGGCATTTAGGCCATCCGTGCCGGCTGCATTGATGCGGGACGCCACGCTCTTGGCACGCGCGGTCGGCTTGCCTGACGTCGTCCAGATCGGCGCGAAATCGCGGGCGGCGTAGAACTTCTCGACAGCAGCGCGTTCGCCCTTGCGGTCGAAATAACGCGAGGTCTTTGCCGAGATCATGTCGCGCAGGCGATCGGCAACCGGTTGATCGGCGGCAGCAAGGCTCACCGCAGGTTTGGCAACGATCTCCGGGCTCGCGGCAGGCGCGTTGGCCGTAGCTGCGGGCGGCGTGGCCGCCGGCGGCATGACGGCGGCAGGCGCCGTTGCGGCTTCGTCCTTTTTGATCTCGACCGGAGCGGTCACGACCTCGGCAGGTTTCGTCTCGGCGAGCGGCGGAACCACCCCGGTGGTTTCCATCTTGAAGTCGTTGACCGTCGGCGGCGGCACATTGGCCGTCTCGGGCATCGGCACCGCGGCGTCGATCGCCAATTCTGCCGGGCTGTTACGGGTGGCTTCCGAAGCCGATTGGGCCTGGGCTGGGACCGTAAAGGCCGAACCGGCTGACACCGTCATGAATGTGGCGGCAACCGCCATCAAAACCCGGTCAAAACCTATTCGGCGGCTCGAATCGTGTCGCATCTCGCACCCCTTGGGTGAAGCCATCCCGGCAGTGGGACAGGTTCGGTTCTTAAATGCCGTCGCAATTCACGCAAACCGCGACATCGGCGATTCATTAAATATCGATCACGCAATAACAGCGCATGGCCGGCAAGAATGGCGGCAGCGCGACGGATTCGTGGCAACCAACACACGGCTCATAATATCCGCGCATGATTCGAACGCCTTTTTTCCTAAAGCGCTGTGTTTCAAATTGACCGTCACTCGCCCGGTTTGCAACGCACGTCGCCGTGCGGACTCCGCTTTTCTAGAGTGTGTCACCGCACCGCCACGGTTCAAAGTTCCGGCAATGCGGTCTCGGTCGCAGCCTGGGCATCGGTTGCCGCGATCTCGTCGAGCTTGCGATAAAGCGTCGAGCGTCCGATCTTCATCCGCCGCGCCACCTCAGACATCTGACCGCGATAATGCGCAACGGCGAAACGGATAATCTCGGCTTCGATTTCCGCGAGCGGGCGCATCTCGCCGTCATCCTTCAACATAGCAAGTGCGCCGACGCCCTGCGGCGCGATCGGAAAGTCATGTCCGGTGACAAGAGGGGCCGCCTCCGGCGTATGCATCACAAGCGGTTCTACTACATGGTTCTCGGGTGAGCTTTGGTCCATTGGGGCCGCGAGCGCCGTGGCTTGCGGAAAATCCGCGAGTCCGAGCTGGTCGCCATCGCTCATCACCACGGCACGATAGACCGCGTTTTCGAGTTGGCGAATGTTGCCGGGCCAATCGACCCGCGACAGATGCGCCATCGCCTCGCCAGAAATGCCGGAGATCGACCGGTTTTCCTCCGCAACGAAGCGGGCCAGAAAGTGCCGCAGCAGATGCGGGATGTCCTCGCGGCGCGCGCGCAGCGGCGGCACCGTCAGCGGAAGCACGTGCAGGCGATAGAACAAGTCTTCGCGGAAATGGCCGGATTTGACGTGATCGAGCAGTTTGCGATTGGTCGCCGAGATGATGCGAACGTCGACCTTGATCGGACGTTTGCCGCCGACCGCTTCGACGGTGCCTTCCTGCAAGGCGCGCAACAGCTTGACCTGCGCCGCCAGCGGCAATTCGCCGACCTCGTCGAGAAACAGCGTGCCGCCGGAGGCTTCGACGAACTTGCCGGTATGGCGGTCGGTGGCGCCCGTGAAGGCTCCCTTCTCGTGGCCGAACAGGATCGATTCCACGAGATTGTCCGGGATCGCGCCGCAGTTCACCGCGACGAAAGGTTTGGCGCTCCGCTCGCCCGAGCCGTGAATGGCGCGCGCAATCAGCTCTTTGCCGACGCCGGATTCGCCCTCGATCAGTACAGGGATCGTTGAGCCGGCGGCCTTTCGTGCGATATGCAGCGCCGGCTCCATCGCAGCGCTGCGCGTCACGATGTCCTTGAACGAGAGGCGTCCTTCGCGGCTGTGACGGATGCGTTGCAGCTCGCCCTTCAACGCGCTGGCGTTCAGCGCATTGCGCAAGGAGACCTGAAGCCGCTCGACGCCGACCGGCTTGACCACGAAATCATGTGCGCCCGCGCGCATCGCCTGCACGACATTGTCGATGCCGCCATGCGCCGTCTGCACGATGACTGGTATATTGAGACCTGCGTCGCGGAGTTTGGCGAGAACGCCCATGCCGTCCAGGCCCGGCATCACCAGATCGAGGACGATCGCGTCGATCGTTCGGGCGTCGGGGCCGGTGAGAATGGCCAGCGCGGCATCGCCGCTATCCGCGACCACCGCGTCGTAGCCGCAGCGCTGGACCATGTTCTCGACCAGACGACGTTGCACAGCGTCGTCGTCGGCGATCAAAATGGTGACCATGGTGTTTCCTGCGGTGCGGGATTATCTGTCTCGAATCGGGGCACTCTGGTCGATGCGGCTTAATGCACGCTTAATCTTTGTCGCCCGGTGCACGCTCAATTCGTCGCAGTTCGGAAATGGACATCGCGGTGTCGAATTCCGGTTTGTATGTTCGGCTCTCGATTCGATGACGCCCGTCGCAGATTAGGTTTTGAACAGCATGGCCTCGCGCTCCAAGACTCTTAGTCAAAAGTCTCTTCGTAAAACCGCCGTTGCCAAGACGTCCACCGTGAAAAAGGTGGCTGCGAAGAAAGCACCCGCCTCGCGCGGCAAATCACCCAAGCTGCCAGACTGGAATTTGGGAGACCTTTATTCGGGGATCGACGCGCCGGAGATCGCGCGCGATCTCGACAAGCTCGATGCGGTTTGCGCGGCATTCGAGCACAGCTACATAGGCCGGCTGGCGGTTGAGACCGCGAAGGATGGCGGCGGCGCGTGGCTCGCGCACGTCATTAAAAGCTATGAGGCGATCGACGATCTTGCCGGGCGTCTCGGGTCTTATGCCGGCCTGATCCATGCCGGCGACAGCGTCGATGCGGCGATTTCGAAGTTCTACGGGGATGTCTCCGAGCGCATTACCGCGGCGTCCGTGCATCTGTTGTTCTTCGGGCTCGAACTCAACCGCGTCGACGACGCCGTGATGGAGCGGGCGATGCAGTCGTCGCCCGAGCTTTGTTATTACCGGCCGTGGATCGAGGACAGCCGCAAGGACAAGCCTTATCAGCTCGAAGACCGCGTCGAGCAATTGTTTCACGAAAAATCCGTCTCGGGCTATGCCGCGTGGAACAGGATGTTCGACCAGACCATTTCGTCGCTGCGCTTCAAGGTCGGCGGCAAAGAGCTGGCGATCGAGCCGACGCTGAACCTCTTGCAGGACCGCGACGCAGGGAAGCGCAAGGCTGCCGCACAGGCGCTGGCGAAAACCTTCAAGGCCAATGAGCGCACCTTCGCGCTGGTGACCAACACACTCGCCAAAGATAAAGAAATCTCCGACCGCTGGCGCGGCTTCGAGGACATCGCCGATGCGCGCCATCTCAACAACCGCGTTGAGCGCGAGGTCGTCGATGCGCTGGTCGCTTCGGTGCGTGCGGCCTATCCGCAATTGTCCCACCGCTATTACAAATTGAAAGCGAAGTGGTTCGGCAAGAAGTCGCTCGCGCATTGGGATCGCAACGCGCCGCTGCCGTTCGCGGCGACCGGCAGCATTCCGTGGGACCAGGCGCGCGAGATGGTGCTCTCGGCCTATGGCGGGTTTTCGGCGGAGATGGCCGGCATCGCCGGACGCTTCTTCGACGAGC
>JANMAN010000213.1:0-4607 GCA_031359885.1 Tardiphaga sp.
GCAGAAGCACGACGACGTCGATCTGTCGGCGCTGTCGGGCGCGCAGCAACTCGCGGGCTCCGGGCGGACGTCGTTCGCCGTGGACAAGGCGCTCGACCGCGATGCGTATCGCATCCTCGGTTACAAGCAGTGCGGCGAGCGCGCGGTGCGCGTCGATATTCTGGAGCGCCTCGCCGATCTCATTCGTCCGGCGCTGTCGTGGCGTCCGGGTGCGCTCGGCGGCAAGCCGGCTGGCGCGTTCGACGGCCGCACCTTTATGGTGACGCAAGCGATGACGTCGCTCACCGGCTCGGCCGGCGAGGATTTTGCGTCGGTGCTGCGTGCGCTCGGCTATCGCATGGAGAAGAAGCCGGCGTTGCCGCCGGAGCCGCCGAAGGCCGTCGTCGTGGACACGCCCGCGGTCGACGCCGCTGGTGCGGAGAGCGAAGCCGGTCCGATCGAAAGCGCGCCGCCGTCCGACGATGCGAATGTCGTCGAGCCCGCGATCGCTATCGAGACCGCTGATATCGCCGACCAGACCAACGACATCGCCGAACAGGTCGTTACGGCGCAAGAAACCGCCGATACGACGGCGTCGCTGCTGCCCGACATCTCATTCGCGCCGCCGGCCGAGGCGGAAGCTGCGCCCGAGTCGGCGGCACAGGTCGAGTTGCAGCCCGATCCGGCGGCTGTCGTCGCAGACGACACGCCGGCGCCGGTTGCCGCTGAGTCGGGTGAAGCGCCTGCCGAGACGACGGCCGAGGTTGCCGTTACGGAAGCTGCCGCGCCGGCCGAGCCTGTCATGGTCGAGGTCTGGCGTCCCGGCGGCCGTGCCGACGAGCAACGCCGTCCGCGCCATGATCGCAACGCCAACCGCAATCGTCAGCCGGAGCGCGGCAACGCCGCCCCTGCGACCGAAGGCGGCGAGGCCGCCACTCCAAGCCGACCAAACAACGATCGCAACGACCGCAACAATCGCGACCGCAATCGTCGTCCCGATTTCCGAAAGCCGCGCACCGATGCGCCTGCCGATGGCACGGTTGCACCGGTCGCGGCCGGCGAAGCCGCCGCCGAGCGCCCCCGCAACGATCGTCCGCCGCGCGACAATTTCAAAGGCCCGCGCGACAATAACCGCGACGCCAACAAGAGCGGCGATCGGTTCAAAGGCAAACCAAAAGGCAACTTCAAGGGCGACCGCGATCGCGACAATCGCCGCGAGGATCGCGGCAGCGGCGCGGCGTTGCGGCAATACGCGTCGAGCGTGCCGGTGCAGCGCGAGCGTGACCGCCCGGCCGATCCCAATTCGCCTTTCGCCAAGCTCGCCGCGTTGAAAGAGCAACTGGCGTCGGGCCGCAAGGACCGCTGATCCGCCCGTGGCGCAACAGCCGGCATCAGAGCGCCAGCGTCTCGACAAATGGCTGTGGCATGCGCGCGTCGTGAAGGCGCGCAGCAGCGCCGTCGAGCTGGTCGAGCGCGGTCACGTTCGCGTCAATGGCGAGCGTCAGAAATCGCCCGGCCACGGCGTCAAGATCGGCGACGTGCTGACCGTGTCGCTCGATCGCACCGTTCGGCTGATGAAAATCGCGGGCTTTGCGGAGCGGCGCGGCGATGCCTCTGCGGCGCGGTTGCTGTACGACGATGCGACGCCGAAGCCGTCGGCCTGACGGCGTCGATACGAGACCGCAAACGAATTGCCCACACGCGCACGCGTCCCTTGCGGGGGCGCATCTCCTGCGCTACGCACACTGCCAAACGGGCGCTGCGCGCTCATGCAATTTTGGTTCGTTCGGAGCTGTTGCTCGGAGTCGTGGATGACTTACGTCGTTACTGAAGCCTGTATCAAGTGCAAGTATACCGACTGCGTTGAAGTCTGCCCCGTGGATTGTTTCTACGAAGGCGACAACATGCTCGTGATCCATCCGGACGAATGCATCGACTGCGGCGTGTGCGAACCGGAATGTCCGGCCGACGCGATCAAGCCGGATACCGAGTCGGGCCTCGAGAAATGGCTCGAAGTGAACACCGAATACGCAAAGTCCTGGCCGAACATCACGCAGAAGAAAGACGCGCCGGCCGACGCCAAGGAGTTCGAGGGCGTCGAGGGCAAGTTCGAGAAATTCTTTTCGCCCGAACCCGGCACCGGCGATTGAACCCGAGCGCCGTCTGAGATCGTATCCGTCTTAACCCTATCCCCGCATGGCCCGGTAAAACCGGCCCGGCGGGGCATAAATCGTTGATTTTTACGGAAAATGTGCTATTTTGGGCACATTCGACGAAGCGTGCCTGCTGGTGCCCTTTTCGGCCCGATGGGTTCCCGTAAAAACACGAACAGGGGCGTGGCGGTTCCGCGCATAGGGCTGTGTCACAGAAAACGCGTAAAACGAGTTCGCCCAAAGGCAAATCCGACTCCAAAGGGTCGAAAGGCTCCAAGGGATCCAAAGCTGCCGGCGTGAAACTTGCTACCAAGGTCGGTCAGGCCGGTCGTGGTGCAACCAAAGCCGGTTCCAAAGCTTCTCTTAAGGAGAAGTCATCTTCGACAGATAAGGATTCGTTGAAGCGCGCGCGTCACGTTGCCGAGACAAAAGCCGCAGCGGCCAAATCGGCAGTTGGTAAATCGGCCGCCCGCAAACCAGCCGCTAAGACTTCGTCAGCTAAGATCGTGATTCCGAAGCCGTCGCGCGCCACAGCGGCGGACAAGTCCTCAAAGAACAAAAGAAGTGTAATGCCCAGCAAGACTGCAAAGCCGCCGACCAAGCCGACCGCCGTCAAGGCAGCTCCTCTCAAGGCACCTCCTGCCAAGGCCGCGGTGAAAGCTGCGCCGAAAGCGGTCGAGACCAAACCCGCGGCGAAGCCGGTCGCGGCCAAGCCTGAGATCAAGGCGGCCGTGAAGGCGCCGGTTGCCGCTGTCGCCGCGAAGCCGGTTGCGGCGAAACCGGTTGCGGCGAAACCCGTTGCTGCCAAACCGGTGGCCGTCGCCCCGCGCGTGGAGGAGCCGAAGAAAGCGCTCACGCAGCGTCAGGGTTTCAAGACCAACGAATTCGTCGTCTACCCCGCGCACGGCGTCGGCCAGATCCTCGCCATCGAAGAGCAGGAGATCGCCGGCGCGAAGCTGGAATTGTTCGTCATCAACTTCATCAAGGACAAGATGACGTTGCGCGTTCCGACCGCGAAGGTCGCCAATGTCGGCATGCGCAAGCTGTCCGATCCGGCGCTGGTCAAGCGCGCGCTTGAGACTCTCAAGGGCCGTGCGCGCATCAAGCGCACGATGTGGTCGCGTCGCGCGCAAGAATACGAAGCCAAGATCAATTCCGGCGACATCGTCGCGATCGCCGAAGTGGTTCGCGATCTCTTCCGGTCGGATTCGCAGCCCGAGCAGTCCTATAGCGAACGTCAATTGTACGAAGCGGCGCTCGATCGTCTGTCGCGCGAGATCGCAGTCGTGCAGCACGTCACCGAGACCGAAGCGGTCAAGGAGATCGAAGGCCAGCTCGCGAAAAGCCCGCGTCGTGGTGCCAAGGCGGAAGGTGCCGTCGATGGCGAGGCCGATGCGGAATCCGACGACGACGCAGCCGTCGCCGACGAAGCCGCCTAAGCGTTTCGTCCAATGTCAAATCGAAAAGCCCCGCAGCGATGCGGGGCTTTTTCTTGAGATCGGCTTTTTCTTGAGATGCACCGTTGCGGCTGCGAGTTTCAACGCAGCGTCATAAGACGGGCTCGACCTTGAACAAGCCCTCGGTCGTCATACCGGCATCGTACCGTTCCGATGGGTTGAGTTGCCGCCACGCCAAAATTTTTGCGTACCATTCTTTCGCGATCGTATAGCGCACGGCTTCGTTCGTTTGCCGATTTCGAATGACGATCGCCGCTGCGACGTCTTCGGGCGGTTGTCCGGTGAAAAGATCAGCGTCTTCTGACCCGGCGTCGCCTGTGT
This sequence comes from Tardiphaga sp., assembly GCA_031359885.1. GTDB lineage: Bacteria > Pseudomonadota > Alphaproteobacteria > Rhizobiales > Xanthobacteraceae > Tardiphaga. The sequence continues at coordinate 3,911 of JANMAN010000213.1, forward strand.
CGCGATCATGATGCCGTCCGCGATGCAAGGGCAGGGCGGCAAGCCGGCATCGTGATAGGTGACGATCACCTCATGGCGAGGCGCTTTCAAGCGCTCCAGGGCATCCAGACCGATGCGGATGCCGACAGGGATGAACGGACCGAACCCGCCATGAACGCGCGCGCCGAGCGCGATCCATTCGTCTTTGGTTTCCGCCATCGCCCACGTCGGCGCAAGCAACATTGTGATCAAAACGAGGACATGGCGATTTCTGAACATGCACCATACCGTACAGAGGAAAGACGATACGTCTAGGGGTCGCGGTGTTTGCACACACGCTGCCGACATCAGGGGGAATGATCGGACAGAGGATTGGGAGAAAACTTACCCAACCACGTCACAAGGCTTCAACCCCGTGACGTCGTTGTGGTTTAGACCGGATGCACCGACCGGAAGCCGATTGCGATCCGGTTCCAGATATTGATCGTTCCGATCAGCAGCGTCAGCTTTACTTCCTCGACCTCGCTGAAATGCGCCTTCATCTGCGCATAGGCATCGTCGGGCGCTTGGGTTTGTGCGACCAAAGTCAGCGCCTCAGTCCAGTGCAAGGCGGCGCGTTCGCGATCGGTGTAGAGCGGCGACTCCCTCCACGCATTGAGAAGATAGAGCCGTTGTTCGGTCTCGCCGTTTTTGCGCGCATCCTTGCTGTGCATGTCGA
>JANMAN010000216.1:0-7052 GCA_031359885.1 Tardiphaga sp.
TCGAACTGGCCCTTGCGCATCCGCTCGGCGGTGCGCGCGGCCTTTTCCGCATCGATATTGGCGGCGGCCTTCTCCACCAGCGACACCACGTCGCCCATGCCGAGAATGCGGCCGGCGATCCGGCTGGGGTGGAAGTCCTCCAGCGCATCGGTCTTTTCACCGGTGCCGATCAGCTTGATCGGCTTGCCGGTGACCTGACGCATCGACAGCGCCGCACCGCCGCGGCCGTCGCCGTCGACGCGCGTCAGCACGATGCCGGTGAGGCCGACGCGTTCGTCGAACGAGCGCGCCAGATTGACGGCGTCCTGGCCGGACAGCGCATCCGCGACCAGCAGCACTTCATGCGGCTGCGCGACCGATTTGATCTCGGCCGCTTCGGACATCATGTCGTCGTCGAGCGTGGTGCGGCCGGCGGTGTCGAGCAGCACGACGTCGTAGCCGCCGAGCTTGCCCGCTTCGATCGCGCGTTTGGCGATCTGCGCGGGCTTCTGACCTTCGACGATCGGCAGCGTCGGAATGTCGAGGCTGCGGCCGAGGATCGCGAGCTGTTCCATGGCGGCCGGACGGTAGATGTCCAGCGACGCCATCAGCACTTTTTTCTTGTCGCGGGTCGTGAGGCGGCGTGCCAGCTTGGCTGTCGTCGTGGTTTTGCCGGAGCCTTGCAGACCGACCATCATGATCGCGACCGGCGGCACGGCGTTGAGATCGATGCCGCCTTCGCCGTCCGCGCCCAGCGTCGCCACCAGTTCGTCATGGACGATCTTGACGACCATCTGGCCGGGCGTGACCGATTTGACGACAGTGGCGCCGATGGCCTGCTCGCGGACCCGTTCGACGAAGCTGCGGACCACGTCGAGCGCGACGTCGGCCTCGAGCAGCGCGCGGCGCACCTCGCGCATCGCGGCATCGACGTCGGCTTCCGACAGCGCCCCGCGCCCGGTCAACCGATCCAGAATTCCGCCAAGCTTTTCCGACAGATTGTCGAACATCGCGATCTTATTCCAAACAGTTATGCGCCCGAGGGCGCATCGCGCTGTCGGGCGTTGACCTCCGGCCTCTGGGGCCGGTCGGCGGGTCGAAAAGAGAACTTTTCGAGATTTCGGGCGGATTTACAGCTTGGAGGCTGTTAAAGTCAAGGCAACGCTGCCATCGCAAGGTCAACCGCCATGGAAGAAATTGAAGCCGCCGAGGCTCAAAGTCGATTTGATGAGATCATCGACAAAGTGACGCGCGGCGAAACCGTCATCATCCTTCGGCAGGGGTCGCCGATCGCCCGATTTCGCCCGCCTCTCATGTCTGATCAGGCGGGGATTGATGTCATCGCAATCCTTGAACCACCTACGAGAGCAGAGAGCATAGCACTCATCAGCACGTGAGTGCATAAGCACGCAAATGCTCACACGTCGTCGCCTTCTTATGTCCGCCGCCGGCCTTGCTACAACCGCCGGCCTTTCGGCTCTCTGGGCTTCCCGCATGACCATCTATAACGGCCCCGTCTCCGATCATTTCGACGGGACGCGCTTTTACGACCCCAACGGCATGCCGCCGAAATCCTTGAGCGACGTGCTGCGCTGGCAGCTCACCCGCAAAAGCACGCCATGGCCGGAGTGGGTCGAGAACGCGCAGACCGATACGCCGCCGCCGTCCGTGACAGGCAATCGCGCGCGTCTCTCGTATATCGGCCACGCAAGCTGGCTGCTGCAAACCGGCGGGCGCAACATTCTGATCGATCCGGTGTGGTCGGACCGCGCCTCGCCGATTTCTTTTTTGGGCCCGAAGCGCCATAACGCGCCGGGCATCGCCTTCGGTGCGTTGCCGAAGATCGATACGGTCCTGGTGACGCACGGCCATTACGACCATCTCGACGTCGCCACGCTGGCGCGGCTCGCCGCACGCGACAACCCGCGCGTCATCACGCCGCTCGGCAACGACATCGCGATGCGCAGCTATGACTCCGCGATCAAAGCCGAAGCTTTCGATTGGCAGGACCGCATCGACATCGGCAACGGCATTGCGGTGACGCTGGTGCCGACGCGGCACTGGTCGGCGCGCGGCGTGTTCGACCGCAACAAGACGCTATGGGCGAGCTTCGTCATCGACACGCCGGCGGGGAAAATCTACGCGGTCGGCGATTCCGGCTATGGCGACGGCAGCCATTTTCGCGCGGTGAAAGACGCGCATGGCCCGCTTCGCATGGCGCTATTGCCGATCGGGGCTTACGAGCCGCGCTGGTTCATGAAGGACCAGCACATGAACCCGGACGATGCCGTCAAGGCGCTGGCCGATTGCGGCGCGGAACAGGCGCTCGCGCATCACCACAGCACGTTTCAACTGACCGACGAGGCGATCGACGCGCCCGTCAAGGCGTTGGCCGAGGCGCTCGCCGCCGCGGAGAGTCCGCGCGAGCGATTTCGGGCGTTGCAGGCGGGAATGTCGGTGGAGATTTAACGAGGCGTCATTCCGGGGCTCGGACGGCTCTTGCCGGACGAGAACCCGGAATCTCGTCAAGATGAGCACGACCAGATTCCGGGTTCGCCCGCGCAAGGATGCGCGTGCGCCCCGGAATGACAAAAACTACTGTGGCACCGGAGCCGGTGGAATTGGCACCACCGGCTCGGGCACGACCACCGGTTTGATCGTCCATGACACCGCGACCGAAATCCGCAGCGTTTCCTCGCCGGGTGCGACAGGCGCAGCGGCGAAACCTGCCGCCATCTTGCTTCGCAAGATCATCGGGCCGGGCGCACCTTCTTCGGAAATACTGACCGGCGCACCTAAAGCCACGCCGGCCGCCTTGGCGTAAATCTCGGCCTTGCGCCGTGCGTCGGCGATGGCCTGTATGCGCGCGTCGTCGAGCAGCTTCGAGGGCTGCGCGATAGTGAAATTGATGCCGCCGATGTCATTGGCGCCCGCGCCGACCAGAAGATCGATCGTCGGTGCGACCTGCGTCATGTCGCGCAGCTTGAGCGAGACGCGGTTGCTGGCGCGATAGCCGGTGACAGCATTCGGCCCGGTGCGGTTCGCGGCATATTGCGGCTGCAACGACAGACGTTGCGTCTGGATGTCGTTTTCCGGAAGCCCCGCGCCCTTCAGCGCCAACAGCACCTTGCCCATCGCCGTGTTGTTGGCATCGGACGCCTCGCGCGCGGTCTTGGCGTCGGTCGTGACCCCGCCGTCGATCAGCGCGAGGTCCGGCGGCGCGGAGATCTGCGCTTCGCCGGTCACGGAGATCACCGAGGGCATGTCGGTCTGCGCGAATGCCGGGACAGCCAGCACGGACGACAGCGCCAACACACTGAGCGGCCAACGAACCATCATCGCCCTCATTATTTCAGCGGCACATAGACGTTGATGACGAGCTTGTCCTCGGCCGTCTTCAGCGGATCGGTGATGTATTCCTCGATGAACGTATCTTTCGCTTCGAGTTTCTTGTCGTCGAGATGGTTGGTGATCGCCTCGTAGGTGTTGTCCATGTTGTCGTAGGAGCCGCGATGCACGAACTTCAGCGCCTTGCCCTCGGGCGATTTGCCGATGCTCATATCCTTCGGCAAATTCTTCGGCTCCTGATCGACCGGCCATTCCGCCTGATAGGTGAAGCCGGAATCGTCCGTCGAGGTGTAGACGATCATCGCATTGCCTGACGGCTTGATGCTTTGCTTGTCGAGCACGGCCGTCAGCGCCTTGAAGCTGTCGATCAGCGTCTCGAACGCGGTATCCCAGGTCGCAGTGCCTTTGGCGATCACTACGGTCTTTGCGGTCAACGTGGTTTCCTCGCCGAACGGATCGGCGGTCTGAACCGTCACGGCAGGGGGTGCGGCGGCCGGGGCTTCCGCAGCGGGCGGCGTGGCCGGCGGAACGACCGGCGGCGGATTGGGGGCAGGCGTGGGCGGTGTCGGCGCGGTCGCGGCCGGTGGCGTGGCAGGGGTCGGCGGCGCTTGCGCGAATGCCGGGCCGAGGGTGAGGATGGCGGCCGGGATCAGTGCGACAGAAGCGAGACGAAGCAGGCGGGAGGTCATTCAACGGTCTCCAGAGGCGGTCCGGCACGATGTGCCGCTCAATTCCACGAACGATAACACGCCGCGTCGGAATTCGTCCCATGCCCCCAGCGGCGGCGACGCGACTGGCCAGACGACGCTATCCGCCATATATGGCGGGACTATCACCGGCCCATTGAGCAAAACAGCCACATGAGTGCGCTCGCCAATCACACGTTCGCCAAGATGAACGGCATCGGCAATCAGATCGTCGTGCTCGATGCACGCGACGGCGTCGCCGTAACGCCGACCGACGCGCGCGCGATCGCCGCCGGCATTGCTTACGATCAGCTCATGGTGTTGCACGCGCCGCGCTCGTCCGGCACCGAGGCCTTCATCCGCATTTACAACAATGACGGCTCGGAGGCGGCCGCCTGCGGCAACGGCATGCGTTGCGTCGCACATCAGGTGTTTGCAACGAGCGACAAGACCGCGCTGACATTCGAGACCAAAGCGGCCGTGCTGAATTGTTGGCGCAATGCCGACGGCAGCTACACGGTGGACATGGGCCCGCCGAAGCTCGGCTGGCGCGATATTCCATTGGCCGAGGATTTTCGCGACACCCGCGCGATCGAATTGCAGATCGGGCCGATCGACGCGCCGGTGCTGCACACGCCGTCGGTGGTCAGCATGGGCAATCCGCACGCGATCTTCTGGGTCGACGACGTCAACGCGCACGATCTCGGTCGCTTCGGTCCGCTGCTGGAAAACCATCCGATTTTTCCGGAGCGTGCGAACATCACGCTGGCGCACATCGTGGATCGATCGCACATCACGATCCGGACTTGGGAGCGCGGCGTCGGCCTGACGCTGGCCTGCGGATCGGCCGCCTGCGCGACTGTCGTCGCTGCGATCCGGCTGCGGCGGAGTGCGCGCAATGTGCAGGTGACGCTGCCCGGCGGCGACCTGATGATCGAATGGCGCGAGCGTGACGAGCACGTGCTGATGACGGGATCGGCGACGTTCGAATATGACGGACGCTTCGATCCCGCGCTGTTCGCAAGCGTGGCGTGAGATGCGTGACTTCGTCATTGCGAGGAGCGACCATATCTCGCCTGCGAGACATGGTCGCAACGAAGCAATCCAGTCTTCTTTGTTTTGGAAGAAAGACTGGATTGCTTCGCTCGGCGGAAAATCTGCTTTGCCGATTTGCCGCTCGCTCGCAATGACGGAGTGAGCGCATGACCGTCGACGTCATCACCTTCGGCTGCCGGCTGAACGCGTTCGAGTCCGAAGTCATCCGCCGCGAGGCCGAGACCGCAGGGCTCGCGGACACCGTCGTCATCAATTCCTGCGCGGTCACCAACGAGGCCGTCGCCCAAGCGCGGCAGACGATCCGCCGGCTGAAGCGCGAACGGCCGGGCGCGCGCATCGTCGTCACGGGCTGCGCGGCGCAGATCGATGCTCAAATGTTCGCCGACATGGCCGAGGTCGATCGCGTCATCGGCAATGACGACAAGATGCGGAGCCATAGTTGGCGCGCGACAAACGTTGCCTTCGACCTCGGCGCTGACGAGAAAGTCGCCGTCGCTGACATCATGCAGGTGACCGAGATGGCGCCGCATCTGGTGGACGGCTTTCAAAGCGGTCTGCCGCGTGTGTTCGTGCAGATCCAAAACGGCTGCGACCATCGCTGCACGTTCTGCGTCATTCCCTATGGCCGCGGCAATTCGCGCTCGGTGCCGGCAGGCGGCGTCATCGATCAGGTCCGCGCATTGGTCGAGCGCGGCCACGCCGAGATCGTTCTGACCGGCGTCGACCTCACCAGCTATGGCGGCGACCTGCCGGGCGCGATCAAGCTCGGCAGCCTTGTTAAGCAAATCCTGAAACATGTGCCGACCGTGAAACGTCTGCGGATTTCGTCGATTGATTCGATCGAGGCCGATCGCGATCTGCTCGACGTGATCGCCGATGACGATCGATTGATGCCGCATCTGCATCTGTCGCTCCAGTCCGGCGACGACATGATCCTTAAGCGCATGAAGCGCCGCCATTCGCGCGGCGATGCGATTGCGTTTTGCGATCAGGTCAGACGGCTGCGGCCCGACATCGCGTTCGGCGCCGATATCATCGCGGGCTTCCCGACCGAGACCGAGGAGATGTTCGCGCAATCGCAGCGGCTGGTCGAGGAATGCGACCTGAGCTTCCTGCATGTGTTTCCGTATTCGAAACGCCCCGGCACGCCGGCGGCGCGGATGCCGCAGGTCGATGGTGCGCTGATCAAGGACCGCGCGAAACGATTACGCGCGACCGGCGAAGCGGCGTTGCAGCGGCGTTTGAATTTCGAGGTCGGCAAGATGCGCAGCGTGTTGATCGAAAGCGCGACGCAGGGCCGCACCGAGCATTTCATTCCGGTCGAGGTTATCGGCGAACCGCCAGGGGCCGTGCGGGAGATGGTCGTGATGGGGCATGACAATGCGCGTCTCTACGCGCGGCCGTCATCGCCCGGCTCTTGACCGGGCGACCCAGTATTCCGTGACCTCTCAATTCATCAACGACGTCGCGGACTACTGGGCCCCCGCGTCCGCGGGGGTGACGGCCGTGCTTGGTGTCATTCCCCATCCCACCCGCATGCCCTGAGCCGCTCGTGCAAATGCACGGGCGCGGGGGCCGTCACCCGCACCGGCTCCTTGTTGCGCGAGATCGGGATCACGATCTCGCGCGCATGCAGATGCAGCGTCGGCTCGCCGGGTTTCAGCACGAATGATTCGTTACGCGCGCGGCGCGCGACGGCGTCATGGCCGTAGATGCTGTCGCCGATGATCGGCCAGCCCATCGCCGCGCAATGCACGCGCAGTTGATGCGTTCGTCCGGTGATCGGCTCCATCGCCAGCCAGGTGAGGTTTTTTGAGATTTGAGCGGGCGTCTCAGTCGTTACGAGGCCTAGCTCCCCTCCCCCAGCACTGCCTGCTCCCTCCCCCCTTGTGGGGGAGGGTTGGGGAGGGGGGTAAACTCCAGGTGCTGTCTTCGTATCGGCCCCCCCCCCCCCACCCACCACCCCCCCACAGCGGGGGGGGG
>JANMAN010000241.1:0-13895 GCA_031359885.1 Tardiphaga sp.
ATGATGCGACGCGGCTCCGCGAACAGCGACGGCGATTTGACGTCGGTCGCGAGCACCGCGCCGTTGCGATCGACGATGTCGGGCCGTGCAGTGGCGATGGCATCGCCCGAGCCGCCGCGCCGTGCAGCGTGACCGTCGCCGACGACGGCGAACATGACGAGGCGCACGGCAATGATGCCGTAGATCGCGGCGAAGGCGACCATGACGAAACCGACTCGCACGCGTGCTTTGGCGGCGCGATCGACATTGCGGCCATACAACAGGCTGCGGACCAAGCGCTGCCGCCATGGCTCTTTTTGAAGAGCTTCTTTCGGAAGCGGATGCGCCGCCGGTGGTCGCATGAGGGCCTGATCGCTCAACGCTCGTCCTCCGCGCCTTTCGGCGACGCGCTCGTCATCGGCGGAGCCGGCAGCGATCCGGTGATGATGTCCGGGTCGATGATGTCGATCATCGCGCCGATCGGATCGGGATCGCCGGGCTTGGCGAAATTCGTCGGACGCTCCGGCAACGATTTGAACTGATCGAACTGATTGGCGGCGATCGGCTTGAGTGCAAGATGGCGTTCGGCAAGGCCTTGCAACCGCATCGGGGCATCGAGCTTCGCCCACTCGGCACGCAGCGCGGCGATGGCGTCGCGCTGCTCGCGCGCTTCGGCATGCAATCGCAGCACGCGCTCGGTCCGCGACGTGGATTCCATCTTGATGCGGTAGACATAGGCGGCCGCGAAAACCAGGATGCCGATGACGAGGAGGTGAATGAGCCGCATCTCAGCCGCCCTTCATCACAGTGGCGAGCGACGGCCATGCCGGCAGTTCGCCTTCGGCAAACGAAGGAGCATCGGTGCGCTCGGCAGCGCGCAGCTTCGCAGAGCGGGCACGCGGGTTTGCAGTTATTTCGGTATCACCGGCCACGACCGGACGTTTGTTGACGAGCGTGAAACTCGGCACGATGGCCGCAACCTCGGGCAGATGCCGCGATCCGCCGCCGGCCTTGGCACGTTCACCGATAAAATTCTTGACGATGCGGTCTTCGAGCGAATGAAACGACACCACGGCCAAGCGCCCGCCCGGCTTCAACACACGCTCGGCGGCAGCCAGCGCGAGATGCAGCTCGTCGAGTTCTTCGTTGACGAAAATGCGCAGCGCCTGAAACGTGCGCGTCGCCGGATTGATCTCGCCCGGTTTAGCCCAGACGACTTTCGCAACGATATCGGCCAGCGCCTTGGTCGTCGTGATCGGATTGTCCTTGCGCGCCGCGACGATGGCGCGGGCGACGGCGCGGGAATGCCGCTCCTCGCCGAAAATATAAATGATATTGGCCAGATCGGCCTCGGAGGCACGCGCGACGACGTCGGCCGCGCTGGGACCGGTCTGGCCCATGCGCATGTCGAGCGGGCCATCGAAGCGAAACGAAAAGCCGCGCTCGGCCTGATCGAGCTGCATCGACGATACGCCGACATCCATCACGATGCCGTCCACCGATGTGTGGTCTTGCGCGGCGCAGATATCGGCGAGATTGGAAAACCTGTCCTCGACCAATGTGAGCCGGCCGTCGGAGCGATCGACCAAATCGAAAGCGCCGGCGATCGCCGTGCGATCACGATCGATGCCGATCACATGAGTACCGGCCACGTCGAGCAAGAGCCGCGTGTAACCGCCAGCGCCGAAGGTCGCGTCGACATAAATGCCGCCTGCGCGTGGCGCCAGCGCATCGACCGCCTCGCGTCCCAGCACGGGAATATGGCGTTGCGCATCACCACTCATGACGCCAGCATCCACGACGCGGCGATATTTTGCTTTGCACAATGGATTGTCTGCAACACCCGGCCCATGCCGCCTCGATCGCCCTGCTCTACCGCCGACTTGACGCAACGACCTTTTACGACCGGGCGATCGCGGACCCGCGCCTGCCGCGCGCAAAGCAGTCAAACCGCGTCGGTCGGAGAGAACAGCCATGGCGGTTGCGTTTTTTCGAACCTCGTCCGTCCCCGCCGGGCCGGCTCTTCACCACTCAGTAACGTCAGTTAGCGTTAAGAAAGCGTTGACGGATCGTCGAAGATGCCACAATCCGCAGTGGTGCCCGTTGCACACACCAGTTGAAAACACCTGCGTTGCGGGTTGCGCCGTGCGGCGCGAGCCGGAATAGTGAATGATTAGTTAACCGCGTGCGAGATACGTCTCCCGCGTTGCTCTCACTGGTCAAAATTGCTCATGCCACCCGGCCCGCTAGCGCCCGAGACCGATTCGAAACGCAAGCGCGCGCTGCCCTTTCTCAAGGGCGGCACGGGCGGCGAGCCGTTCACGCCGGATTCCTCCGTCGTCTCCGATGTCATGCCGTCGCCGAATTTCGGCGATCGAAACGACGGGCGGATCGCCGACATGATCATCCTGCATTACACCGGGATGCCTGACGTCGAAGGCGCGCTGACCCGGCTTTGCAGCGAAGGCACCGACGTATCGGCGCATTACGTCGTGTTGGAAGACGGCCGCATCGTGCAATGCGTGCCGGAATCGAAACGCGCCTGGCATGCCGGCGCGGCTTTTTGGGCGGGCGAAACCGATATCAATTCCTGCTCGATCGGGATCGAGATCATCAATCGCGGCCACGACTGGGGCTATCCGGATTATCCGTCGCGCCAGATCGCGGCCGTCATCGCATTGTGCCGCGGCATCATGCTGCGCCACAATCTGCCGGCGCATCGCGTGCTCGGCCATTCCGACGTGGCCCCGGCGCGCAAGCAGGATCCGGGTGAAAAATTCCCGTGGCAGTCGCTGGCGCATTCCGGCGTCGGAGTTTGGGTGCCGCCCGCGCCGATTGTGCGCGGCGACACCTTGAAGCCCGGCGCGACGAGCGACGACGTGCTCGCCTTGCAGGAGGCGCTTGCAAGTTATGGATACGGCATCGACGCGACCGGCACGTACGATCCCGCGACGCTGGAAGTCGTGACAGCCTTCCAGCGCCACTTCCGGCCGGCGCGCGTCGATGGCATCGCGGATCGCTCGACGCTCGCCACGCTCCAGGCGCTGATCAGCGAACTCGCCTCGCTGGATGCGTTGACTTCGCATAGCTGAGCCGTCATGGCTTCCCCGTCAGTCGGCCGGACGGCCGCTCCCGCTACGGCCGAAAGGTTGCGGGGGAGGAAAGTCCGGGCTCCATCGACATACGGTGCCGGATAACGTCCGGCGGGGGCGACCCTAGGGACAGTGCCACAGAGAACGAACCGCCCCTCTTTCGAGAGAGGTTAGGGTGAAAAGGTGCGGTAAGAGCGCACCGCGGACCCGGCAACGGGGACGGCATGGCAAACCACACCGGGAGCAAAACCGAATAGGGACGGCAACGCGAGATGTTCGCATCACGCGAAAACATCGCAGGGCTGTGTCAGGCTCGCCGTCCGGGTAGGTTGCTCGAGGTGCCGCGTAAGCGTCGCCCCAGAGGAATGGCCGTCACGTATCGTCCGTGCAAGCGGGCGGTGCCCTACAAAACCCGGCTTACAGGCCGGCTGATACTTTTTCGTTTCGACTATCAACGAGGGGTTCGGCGTATGCGCGCCGGGCCCCTCGCCAGTTTGTCGTCAATGTCCGCCGCCCACGGCCGCGGGGTTCTTCGGCTTGCTGACCATGAAGACCAGCAAGCTCAGACCGAGGTAGAAGAACGTCAGCAGAAAAAACGCATCGCCGAAGCCCATCACGACCGCCTGCCGATGCACGATCTGTTGAAACTGCTTCAACGCCATCAGCGACGCGTCGCCCATGCCCTGAAAGCGTTGTGTCAGACTGTTGAGCGTCTCGACCGCCATCGCGTTGCCCCAGGTGACTTTGTCGTGCAGTCGCGAAATATGAAAATCGGTGCGATGATCGAGCACGGTGTTGATCAGCGCGAGGCCCACCGCACCGCCGAGATTTCGCGTCAGGTTGAACAGACCCGACGCGTTCTTCAACAGGTCCGGCGCGAGCGTGCCGAGCGCGATGTTGTTGACAGGCACCATCGCCAGCATGATGCCGACGCCGCGCAGGATTTGCGGCAACAGCAATTCGTAGAAATCGTAATCGCGAGTGATGCCGGTCATCATCCAGGTGCCGGCGGCGAACAGCACGAGGCCGACCGCAATCAGCATTCGCATATCGACCTTCAGCATCAGTTTGCCGACGATCGGCGCGGTGAGGAACATCGCAACGCCCGACACGAACATCGTCTCGCCGATCATGAGCGCGCTGTAACCGCGTACTTCGGCGAGATACCGCGGATAGATATAGGTCAGTCCATAAAGGCCAATGCCGACGCAGAACGAAAACAGGCAGCCGAGCGCGAAGTTGCGATTGGTGAAGGCACGAATATCGACGATAGGCTCTTTTGCTGTCAGCACGCGCCAGAAAAAGATCACCGCCGCAATGACGCAGACCGCCGCGAAGAACGCGATCGTATCGTCCTGAAACCAATCGTCGCGCGGGCCCTCCTCGAGCACATATTCGAGCGAGCCCAGAAAAGCCGCCATCGAAGCAAGTCCGAGCCAGTCGAATTGCTTGAGCAGATCGAACTGCGGCTCGTCGAAATCCACCAGCGTCAACACGCCGATAACGATTCCGATACCCGGCAGGACGTTGATGAAAAACAGCCAGTGCCAGGACAGCAGATCAGTGATGTAGCCGCCGACGGTCGGACCGATGGTGGGCGCCAGCGTCGCGACGAGGCCGATGATCGGGCCGACGATATGAAATTTCGAGCGCGGAAACACGGTGTAAGCGGAGGCGAACACCGTTGGGATCATGCCCGCGCCAAGAAAACCCTGAATGGCACGCCACAGGATCATCTGCTCGATCGACGAGGTGAAGCCGCACATCAGGCTGGCGAATGTGAAGCCGGCCGCGGAGATCGCAAACAACAAGCGCGTCCCGAGCGCGCGCGACAGAAAACCCGATAGCGGGATCGCGATCACTTCCGCGATCAGATAAGCGGTCTGGACCCACGAGACTTCATTGGCGCTCGCCGACAGACCCGCCTGAATTTCGGACAGCGACGCCGAGACGATCTGGATGTCCAGGATCGACATGAACATGCCGAACACCATGATGAGAAACGCAATCAGCCGCCGCGGCGCGATGCGCTCCGCGGCGACTGACGGTGCGCCGGGCATGGCGCTTGGAGAAATGGAGTTGGCTGTGGTGTCGGACATAGGCGTTCTTGTTCAGAGTTAGCGTCATTCCGGGGCGCTCGAAACGCGCCACCATCGACATCCTCGTCGATGGTCAGCGTGACGAGCGAGCCCGGAATCCATAACCCCGACAGGGACAATGGATTCCGGACCTGCGCCACGGCCGGCAAAAGCCGGCTGCGCGGTACATCCCAGAATGACAAATCACTTCGTATCGATCGTGACGTAAACCGACATGCCGGCGCGCAGCGCGTTTTCTTTAGCAACGTCGGCGGGCACGCGGATGCGAACCGGAACGCGCTGAACGATCTTGGTGAAGTTGCCGGTCGCGTTATCCGGCGGCAGCAACGTGAACACAGCACCCGCTGCGGGCGCGAGGCTGTCCACCGTGCCTTGAATCTTCTTGTCGCTATAGGCATCGACTAAAATGTTCACTGTCTGGCCGGGCTTCAGCCGCGCCAGTTGAGTTTCTTTGAAATTGGCGTCGATGAACACGTCGTTGAGCGGCACGATGTTGCCGAGCCTTTGACCTGCGGAAATATAATCGCCGGTGTTGACGATGCGGTTCGAGAAAATTCCGTCGACCGGCGCACGGACTTCCGTGAACGCCAAATCGCGTTCGGCCTTGGCGAGCGAACTCTGCAATTCGACCAGTTGCGCGCGGGCTTCGTTCTGCTGCGCCTTGGTGACTTCGACGTTGTCTTTCGCAGCGTCGACGGCGGCCTTCGCCGACTGCACGGACGCGGCACCCTGATCACGTCCGGCCTGCGAACCTTCGAACACCGCGCGTGACGCGAAGCCTTTGGTATTCAATGCCTGCTGCCGGTCGAAATCGAGCTGCGCGCGCGATGCGCCTGCTTCCGCCGATGCGAGTTGCGCCTGCGCCTGATCGACCGCGCTCTGCATCGCGATCACCTGCCGCCCGATGCGCGCGATGGTCGCGTCCTGCGTGGCGCCTTTCGCGCGCGCGGAGTCGACAGCGATTTTATAGTCGCCGTCGTCGATCCGGAAGACGACGTCGCCGGCCTTCACCCGCATGTTATCACCCGGCACGATTTGCGCGATGTGCCCCGAGACGCGCGCGCCGAGCGTCGAATTGTTAGCCCGGACATATGCGTCGTCCGTGCTCACCATAAAGCGGCCGACCAAATAATAATTCACGCCGTAGGCGACAGCCGCGAGTGCGAGCAATACACCGACGCCGGTTAGGATCAGCCTGCGCTTGCCGGAGGCAGGCGGCGGAGCGACTTTCGGCGCGTCAGCCAAGACCGGCGTCTCACGCACCGGCGTTTCGCGCAGTTGCGTCGGCTCTGCGCCATCTGGTTCGGGCCGGACGATGCGGGCAGCTTGATCACGTGGACCGGCCATAACGGCTCCTGAAGGAGTGTGGCAGACGGCCCAGAAACGATCGGTCCGTCCATCTTGACATCGTCAATATAATTGACCGAACGGTTCGGTCAAGATATATCCAGGGTCCGACCTGAAAATATCGCAGCTCTGTCGCAGTCCGGACTCAGACGCATGATCGCCTCTCCCGCCCCGCATTTGTCCGTCGTCGGCGACGAAGACAATTCAAAACGCCGTCAGATCATCGAGGGCGCGCGCCGGGTGTTCATGGATCTGGGCTTCGACGGCGCCAGCATGGGCGAGATCGCGCGTGCGGCCGGCGTCTCGAAGGGCACCCTCTACGTTTATTTCGCCGACAAGAACCGGTTGTTCGAAGCGATCGTCGAACAGGAATGCCTCGAACAAGGGTCTTCCGTTTTCAATTTCGACCCGACGCGCGATGCTGAGACCACGTTGCGGGAATTTGGACAGGCTTACGTCCAGTTGCTGTGCCGCCCCGGCGGCGGTTCGGCAACCCGGACCGTGATGGCGATCGCCGAGCGCATGCCGGATGTCGGCCGGCGCTTTTACGAAAATATTATTGCGATGACGATCAACCACCTCGCAAATTATCTCGATGCCCGCGCGGCGATCGGCGAGATTGCAATCCCTGACAGTCAGCTTGCCGCCGCTCAGTTCATGCAGATGTGCCAGGCGACGTTATTCCAGCCGTTCATTTTTCAGGCCGCGCCGGCACCTTCCGCCGAAGACATCGCACGCGTCGTCGACAGCGGCGTGCGGATGTTTCTCGCGGCGTATCGGGCCTGACACGCTTTCATTCGTTTCCGTAGTCGACGTCATCCGTGCTCTTGCGGCGCGACGCACGGCGGCTGTTGGTGCCAAGCGATCCGGTGATCGACGGGTCGCGACCGGCGTAGCCGCTGTTGCGCGGTGCATAGCGCGCGACGATTTCGTCGTCCGATAGCGCAACCGGCTTGCAGTTGCTGCGGCGGCTCGGACGGCGCATCATATCCACGTGGATGTGATCGTAGTGATAGACGTTCGAGCCGGGTGCCAGCACCGTGTTGAACTGTTCGCACGCCGAACCTTGGACTTCGCGCAAGAAGCCCTGCTCCTCCTGCATGCCCTTCCAGCCGTCCTTTACCGTGATGCGGCGGCCGTCGGCCAGCGTAAAGGATGCGATGTCGAGCGCGTTGCCGAACGCATGCTCCGAAATATGCGCGCGCGAATTGCCGTTCATCCCGCGACACGAATAAGCGCTGATCTGCTTGATCTCGGCGACGCGGGTGCCGAACCAGCGCATCGCGGCAGGCTGGACGGATTCGGCCAGCCAGCGATCCAGTGCCGAAACGATCGGGCATGCCAACGTCGCCGCCGGCTTCATGGCGACGGGCCCGAAAGCCATGGTTTGATTGCCGGCAACGGGTCCGGGTCCGAGCCGCGGCAGCGGCGCAGGTTGGGCTGGTGCCGCATAGGGATTGCGCATCGGCGATCCGCCGCGCGCGGGCTGCTCGTTCTCGAGTTCTGCCGCGATATCGTCTTCGCCATCGGGCGCGACACCCGGCGCGGACAAGGACATCGGGCCACTGAGGCCGGCATTGTAATTTGGTTGCCGCACGGCGGCTTCCGGATAGTTGTTGCGTTGCTGCGGCGGCGCCGCGTTCCAGCGCGGACCTGAATTGCCAACGCTGCCGGGCGGCCGGAGATCGTCAGCAAAACCGAGCGGGTTGCTATCGCCGAGCGCCGCGACTTTGAGCGGATACTCCGCGCCACAGACGCCCGGACCCGCGATCGGATTGATCCGAACGAGATCAGCGGTCTCTTTGACCGCTCCTGATTTCAGACAAGCGACTTCGGCCTCGGCCCGCCACGGTTCGCGCTCTGCGGATTGAAACATTCCGCGACCACATCCGGCGAGGGATACGAGGACGAAGGAGCCGACGAGATACAAACGAACTCCGCGCGTCATCCGCGCACAGTCCACCAATTTATTTAACGATAACTCAACGCATTGATTTCAATGTTTTTTAACCACGTTGGCTCGGATGCGCGCGTAGCCCGTCGCGATAATAGTGCAGCGGCCCTGACTTTTTTCGCGCGGATCGATTTGTTAACGTCAGCTTTACAATCGCGCGAAAACAAGGGAGACGTCCGATGACGATCACCAGTCGTTTGAGCGTCGTTACCGCGTATGCCGCCTTGGCGCTGGTCGGCGCTATCGTGCTGGGCATGATCTGACGAATTTACGATCTTCGTCGGGTCGACCTTACGTCCACGACACAATTCTCCGTAGCGACGAAACCATTTCCGTCGCGTGACGCAAATCTCCTGAAACGGCCGCCTTCTATTCATCGCTGCAACGAGACGCCGCCAAGACCCAAATCGGCGCATCACCCGGCGATCAAACGGAGACGGACCATGTTCAACCGCATCACCTCGACCCTCACCCGCCGCGCCGCTGCTGCTGTCGGCGGCCTCGCTCTCGGCCTCATCGCCGGCACCGCAAACGCCGCGCCGCCGTCGCTTTTCCCATTCCTAATGCTGCCCGCGCCGATGCAGATCGAGCCGCAATACATGCCGCCGCAGGTTCAGGCTTACGCGCCGACCGATGAGGGCACCGCCGTCGAGCAGCCTTCGCGCTTCAAACGCCAGACCGTCAGCTACGCGACCCGCGAAGCGCCGGGCACCATCGTGGTCGATACCGCGAACACCTATCTCTATTTCGTCCTCGGCAACGGCCAGGCCGTCCGTTACGGCATCGGCGTCGGCCGCGACGGCTTCACCTGGTCGGGCGTGCAGACCGTCACGAAGAAGGCCGAATGGCCGAGCTGGACGCCGCCGGCCGAGATGATCCGCCGCCAGCCCTATCTGCCGCGCTTCATGGCGGGTGGCCCGGGCAATCCGCTCGGCGCGCGCGCGATGTATCTCGGCGGCACGATCTACCGCATCCACGGCACCAACGATCCGTCGACGATCGGCCAGAATGTTTCGTCCGGCTGCATCCGCCTGACCAATACCGATGTTGCCGATCTTTACAGCCGCGTTACCGTCGGAACCAAGGTCGTCGTGTTGCTCGGCGAGCGCCACGCCAACTCGGATAACGGCCGTCGCGGCTGACAAATTTCAACAAGGCGGTTTTGTGGCGCGGGCAACCGCGCTACTTTCGTGTCTGGCGTCGTGCGACGACGGATTGTAGGCTCCGATCGATCTGTCCCGCGGAGTACCGATGCGCCTGAAACCGATCCTGATCGCCACGGCCGTCCTCGCGGTATCGTTCACGGCCGCAATGACGGCAATGAATTGGTTCGCCCCGAAAAGTGCCGGCACCGCGCCGGTGCTGGTCGAGTTGCCGCCGCTGCCGCCGGTGCAGTCAACGTCGACCATCGTCGCGCCAATCGCGGTCAGCCTCGCTGCCATCCGCGACGCCGCCGATCGCGCCGCGCCGCGCACGTTCAACGGACGCGCCGACAATCCATTGCCCGAACTGATCAAGGACGCCGACATCACATGGACGGCGGCGCGCGGTCCGATCGTCGCCAACGGCGCGCCGGAAGGCCTTTCCCTTTCGACGCCGTTGAACGGCATGCTCAACTTCAAAGGCGCGCTCTCCGGCAACGCCCAGAACGCTCTCGGCAATGCGCTCGGCAGCTTGCTCGGCGGTAACGTCGCCAAGCAATTTGGCAACATCAACATCAAGGCGATGAATGCCAATGCCGACATTCGCGGCAATATCGGGATGACGGCGCGGCCGACGCTGCTGCCGAATTGGCGCATCGACCCGGGCCTCACTGCGCAGGTCAATCTCAACGATACGAGTCTGTCGGTCTCCGGCATTCGCGTGAACGTGCCTGCCGAAGTCAAACCCGTTATCGACCGCGCGGTGAACGATCAGCTTGCGCAATTGCAGCAGCGCGTCCGAAACGATCCTGCGCTCGAAGCAGCGGCGCGCCGTGAGTGGACCAAGATGTGTCGGTCGATCCCGTTGCAGGGCGCCGCACCGGGCTTGCCGCCGCTCTGGCTCGAAATGAAACCGGTTCGCGCCATCGCCGCGCAGCCCAAGATCGACGCCGGAAATATTACGCTGACGCTCGGGCTGGAAGCCGACACGCGCATCACGCCAGCCGCAACGACGCCCGACTGCGCTTTTCCTGCCGCTTTGTCGATCGTGCCAGCGCGACCGGGCCTGATCGACATCGGCGTGCCGATCGACATGCCGTTCACTGAATTAAACAAGATCGTGCAGGCGCAGATCGTCGGCAAGACGTTTCCGGAAGACGGCAGCGGCGCGGTCGATGTCACCGTAAAGACCGCAAGCGTCGCGGCCTCGGGCGATCGGCTGCTGGTCTCGATGCTGGTCAATGCCAAAGAAAAAAAGAGTTTCTTCGGCTTCGGCGGCGAAGCGACCATTCACGTCTGGGGCAAGCCGTCGTTGGACAAGGCGCAGCAGACCATCAAGCTCACCGACATGACGCTCGCCGTCGAATCCGAAGCTGCGTTCGGACTACTGGGGTCGGCCGCTCGCGCGGCGATGCCCTATCTGCAAAATGCCATTGCCGAGCGCGCGACAGTGGATTTGAAGCCGTTCGCCGCCAACGCGCAGCAACAGATCGCGACACTCGTTGCCGACATGCAGAAGAACGACAGCGGCGTAAAGGTCGCGGCGCAGATCACATCGCTGCAATTGACCGGCATCGCATTCGATTCGAAGACGCTGCGGGTCATCGCGAACGCGCAGGGTGGCGTGAACGTCGTGGTCTCTGCACTGCCGGGGTTGTGACGCACAAACCTGAGTTGACGGCCGCCAAGTCCGTTCATCGCGCCGCCGGCACGCCGCCATATGTCGTCAGATGCGACGCCGCGAGCCAGCCGGCATCGATCGGAAGGTTGATCCCAGTGATCGCCGACGCATCATCGGACAACAGGAATGCGACACCGCGCCCGATTTCATCCGGCTCGATTATCCGCCCGAGCGCCGAGCCTTCGATCAGCAGCTTCGGATCGCGCATGCCGCGCTCGATGACGGCCATGAGCGGCGGCGTCGCGACATAACCCGGCGACACCGCGTTGACGCGAACGCCCGAGCGTCCCCAATCGGCCGCGAGGCAAGCGGCCAGATGAACGACGGCTGCTTTGGACGGCGCGTAAGCATGCAGCGGTGCAGTACGCGACGCGGTAACCGATCCGGTGATCACGATACCGCCTTTGCCACGCTTGATCATCCGCTTGCCGGCGGCGAGGCACGACACGTAGACGCCGCGCAGATTGGCGGCGATGACCTTGTCGAACTCGGCGAGCGGCAAATCCTCTGCCCGCCCGCCCGATTGGATGACGCCGGCATTGGCAAACAGGGCCTCCACCGGACCCAACCGGTCTTCGATATCCGCGAAAGCCGCTTCGGTCGCCTGTTCGTCGGTGACGTCGAAGGGGACGGAGTTGGCGCCGATCTTGGCAGCCGACTCGTCATTGGCTTTGGCGTTGATGTCGGAAATGACGACGCGCCACCCGCGCTCGATCAGCACGCCGGCGGTCGCCAGCCCGATGCCGCTTGCGCCACCCGTTACGACGGCGATGCGGTCGCGTCCCTCGTTTCGTTTCATCGTAGCGCTCCCGTTGTTTTATTCTTGCGGCGATCAGTGGCCGGTCACACTGGATATTTTGGATTACAATGAGTCTCGAGGCTCGTCATTCCGGGATGGACCACTCGGTGGTCCTTGCCACCGTGTGGTGCAGGCCCGGAATGACAAAACTAATTGCATCCACTCAATCCCAAAGCGCGCTACACCGCGAGATAGCGCTGCTTGATATCGTCGTTGTGTCTGAGATCGTCGATGGTGGCGCGGTACACGATCTGACCCTTGTCGATGACTGTCGCATGGGTCGCGATGCCCAGACAGAAATGCATGTTCTGCTCGGCCAGCAGGATGGTGACGCCCATGTCGCGCAGCTTTCTGATGAGTTCGCCGATTGACTGAACGATGATCGGCGCGAGGCCTTCGCTCGGCTCGTCGAGCAACAGCAAGTCCGGATTGCCCATAAGTGTGCGCGCGATCGTCAACATCTGCTGTTCGCCGCCGGACAGCCGCCCCGCCATGCGGGTTTTCATCGAGGCGAGAATCGGAAAGACCTCGTAAACGCGCTCGCGATTCCAGTGGTTGTCGCCGCGCGGCCCCTTTTTCGCAGCGACGATCAGATTGTCGTCGACCGAATGCTCGGGAAACACTTGCCGGTTTTCGGGGACGTAACCGATGCCTGCTCGCGCGATCTTATAGGACGGTCGTCCCGCCAGCCCTTCACCGCCAAGGGCCACCTTGCCACGTCGCGGCGGCGCGATGCCGGCGATCATCTTGAACGTCGTCGACTTGCCGGCGCCGTTGCGACCCAGCAACGCCATCGTCTGCCCCTGCTCGACTGCGAGATCGATACCGAACAAAATCTGGCTCGCGCCGTAATAGACGTCGGCGCCTTCGACATGCAGAAAAGGAGCGGCCATCATGCCTCTCCGACTGCGGCCGAGAGGTGATAGTCCGCACCGAGATATGCGTCGATGACATCCTGGTTGCGCCGGATTTCGTCGGCCGTTCCCTGCGCGAGCACCGCACCGTATTTCAGAACGTGAATCTTCTGCGCAATCTTGAAGACGATATCCATGTCGTGCTCGATGAAGAGCACCGTCATCTTCTTCACCTGCCACAGATGCTGCACCTTGCCGATCATGCGCCAACGCTCGTCCGGCCCCATGCCGGCTGTCGGCTCGTCGAGCAGCAACACCTTCGGCTCCATGGCGAGCGCGAGGCCGATATCGAGAAGTTTCTGATCGCCATGCGAGAGATTGCGCGAGAGCGTGTCGGCCTTGTCCGACAACCCGAGCAGTTCGATGATCTCGTCGGTTCTCGCCTTCGCCTCGGCAACGGGAAAACGCCGCAGGAAGGTCCACGACTTTCGCATGTGGGAAATCACTGCGGCCATGATCGCCTCGCTGACGATCAGGCTCGGAAAAATTTCGGCAACCTGAAACGCCCGCGTCATGCCGAGCCGAACAACGTCGAGGCTCGATTTGCCGACGATGTCCTGCCCGTCGAAAATGATTTTTCCCGCGTTCGGTCGGAACGCGCCTGAGATCAAGTTGAAGAACGTCGTCTTGCCGGCCCCGTTCGGACCGATGATCGCGGTCAGCGAGCCGGTGGGAAAGTCGATCGAGACGTTGCGTGTCGCGTGCACGCCGCCGAACCGTTTGTCGAGGTTCTGAACCGAGAGCATCAGGCGACCCTCTCCTCGGCGAACGCCGCTTCCTTCGCGGCCGACGTCTTAGCCGCTTTGCGCCGCTGGATAAACTCGACGACATAGTCCGCGATGCCCTGTCGCAGGCCGAGCACGATGGCGAGGATGACGATTCCCAGCA
>JANMAN010000292.1:0-1666 GCA_031359885.1 Tardiphaga sp.
GCCAACAACGCTTTCGAGAATTTCGAAATCGCTGCCTACAAGTCGCTGATCGCGCTCTGCGGCGAAGCCGGAATGACGTCGGTGCGTCCGCATCTCGAAGCGTCGCTCAAGGAAGAGCAGGCCATGGCCGATTGGATCGCTGCCAATGTCGAGAAGGTGACGCACGATTACATCGCCTTCGAACAGCGTCGCGCAGCCGCGTAACTCCATCGAACCAGGCGAAGCTCAGCGTGGTTTGAGCTTCGCCCGCTTCGGCAGCAGCGCCGGCCATTTGACGAGGTGATCCTGCAACTCCTCGTCGGGAATGTCAGCCTCGCTGCCGAACACGCGTCCGCGCACCGAGACCCCAGCCTCATGCACGCTCTCGCGGCTGCCGGAGATCAGCGGGTGCCACCAATAGAGGTCACGACCTTCGGCCACGAGCTTGTAGCCGCAGCTCGGCGGCAACCAGCCGAGGGTCCGGACATTGGCGGGCGTCAGCCGCACGCAGTCCGGAACTTGCGCCGAGCGGTTCGGATAATCGCGGCACGCGCACAATCCCGCGTCGAGCAATTTGCACGACACATGGGTGTAGTAGATTTTCCCGGTGTCTTCGTCTTCGAGCTTGTTGAGGCAGCAGCGCGCGCACCCGTCGCAAAGGCTTTCCCATTCCGCGCCGGACATCTCCTCCAACGTCTTGGTTTTCCAGAAGAAACCCTCCTGATCGGACGCACGCGCGGGAGGCTTTGTCATCGAATCCATCGTTCAGGCTGTCCTGGAGGCGATCCACAGTGTCGCGTCGGGAACAGGCAATTGTTGGTTTATAACATATCGTCCGCTAGAACATGGCGACGCGGGCGATCCGTCGCAAAACGGCCTTGAGCCCGGCAGATACATCAACCCGTTCTGGATATCGAGACGACGGCGCACGGTTTGCGCTCATCGACAACCACGAAGGCTCCGGTGCGAAACGACGTGCCCACCGATTGGAAAACGCGCATCCGGCATCTCCTGCTGGACCTCGACTCGCGAATCGATTTCGCGATGTTTTCGTCGGGCAAAGGCACGCGCGAAGCCTGGGAGCGGTTTTCGACCTTTATGGATCGTTTCCATGTCGGTCGCTGGAAACGCTGGGTCATCATCGAGCCGTTGTCGGAAGCCGCGACCCTCGGCCTCGGCGGCATGCTTGTAATGCTGATGCTCGCGGTGCCCGCGTTTCGCGAAACCGCCGACGACGACTGGCTGAAGAAATCCGATCTCGCCGTGTCGTTTCTGGATCGCTACGGCAATCCGATCGGCAGCCGCGGCATCAAGCACAATGATTCGATTCCACTGGAAGATTTTCCCGATCATCTGATCAAAGCGACGCTCGCGACCGAAGACCGCCGCTTCTACGATCATTTCGGCATCGACGTCGCCGGCACAGGACGCGCGCTTGTCACCAACGCGCAGGCCGGCGGCGTGCGTCAGGGCGGCTCGTCGATTACGCAGCAGCTCGCCAAGAACTTGTTTCTCACCAACGAGCGCACCATCGAGCGCAAAGTGAACGAGGCATTTCTGGCGATCTGGCTCGAGACCCGCCTGACCAAAAACGAAATTCTCAAGCTCTATCTCGACCGCGCCTATATGGGCGGCGGCACGTTCGGCGTCGACGGCGCGGCGCATTTCTACTTCAACAAGTCGGCGC
>JANMAN010000351.1:0-3264 GCA_031359885.1 Tardiphaga sp.
GATGGGGCATCCCAATCGAAGGGGCTAGGGGATGCATGGATCTTCGCCAACTCAGAACGTTTCGATCGGTTGCCGAGCTCGGAAGTCTCAGCAAAGCATCCGACCATTTGCGGGTCGCGCAACCGGCGCTCAGCCGCCAAATCAAACTGCTTGAACACGAGTTGCGCGTCGAGCTGTTCACGCGCAACGGACGCGGCATGGTGCTGACCGGTGCCGGACAATTGCTGCTCGATCGCACCACCGGCCTCGTCCGACAAATCGAACAAGTGCGCGACGATCTGCAATCCGTCAGCGGCACGCCGTCCGGACGCGTCGTGCTCGGTCTTGTGCCGACGGTCAGTTGTGTGCTGTCGGCGCGTTTCGCACGGCGCATCATTCAGACGCTCCCCGATGTCTCGCTTCTGATCGTCGAGAGCTATGGCGGCCATCTGGTCGAGTGGCTGCATCGCGGCGAAATGGACCTTGCGATCATCTATGGCCCGTCGTCCGATCTGCATCTCAATGTCGAAACCTTGGGCCGCGACGACGTCGTGGCGGTCGGTCCGCGCGGCAGCGGACTCAAGGAGCGCGGCACGGTCGATATCGGATGGTTGGCCGCTCAGAAGCTCGTCTTGCCGAGCCACTCGCATGGACTGCGCGCGCTGATCGAACGCGCCGCCGCGCGCAAAAACGTCGAGCTGAAAGTGCTGCTAGAAGCGGATTCGTTTCGTGTGCTGACCAGCATCGTCGAGGAAGGCATCGGCTTCACGCTGCTGCCACCTTCGGCCGTTCGCAACGAGGTCTCGGAAGGCCGACTTGAAACGGCGTTGATCGCCAAACCCGCGATCACGCGTGAGCTCATCCTTGCGCGGCCGGCGGATCGTCAGGCGTCGATCGCAACCACCGCGATTTCAGACCTGATCCGCACGGAGATCGTCAGCCTTGTCGATGACGGGCTGTGGAACATCCGGATATGACGACGCGCGAGGCTTAGAGGCTAAGTCACTTAGAAACTAAGTCACTGCGAATCCGAGATGCTGCCGCATCCTGTTTTTGACGAATGTGCCGTCGCGCGGCGGCAACGCGCGTTCGGGATTGCCCGGCGCGATCTTGATCCGCGCGAAACGCGGCCCACTGGCGATATCCTGCAAATGCGAGCGATACGATTCTATCCCGGTCAAATCGGTAATCTCCATCACGTGGGGAAAGCCGGCCCCTTGCGCGATGACGTCGAGGCGTGACCCTAAACCCGAATGACTGAGTTGCATTCCGGTTTCGCCGAAATGGCCGTTGTCGAGCACGGCGACGGTGAGGTTGAGCGGTTTCTTCACGGCGATCGTCAGCAACGCACCGAGCCCCATCAGGGCCTCGCCGTCGCCGGTCAATACGACCACCGGCCGCGTCGGTTGCGCCAGCGCAAGCCCCAGACCGACCATCGCGGCCCCGCCCATCGCGCCCCAAAGATAAAAATTACCGTCATGTTCGCCGGCCGCGAACACGTCATAAGAGGGCGAGCCCAAACCCGTGACGACGAGTAACTCCTGGCGATCGACCAGCAATGCCTTAACGGCCTCGCGCCGGTCCATCGTGCCGAATGCGGCGGTTGTGGCTTGGGTCATCATTTGGTTTCCACCCACTTTTTGCGGCCGAGCATGCGCTGCGATATCAAAACCGCGATCTGCTGGTCTCCGTCATAAGCAAGGCTCGCAGCGGCCGAGATCACATCCTCGACCTCGTCCGGCGTGTGGATGCGCAGCACCGTCACGCCCATCAGATCCAGAGCGGCCGGCGTCGCCGTGCCCATCGGAATCTGCCACGGATTGAACTCCGCCCATTCGCCGCGCATCGTCACGATGGTCAGCAACGGCAGCCGGCAGGAATTCATCAGCGACAGCATGTTGATGCAGTTGCCGACACCGCTCGACTGCATTAGCAGCACCGAGCGATCGCCGCCGAGCCAGGCACCGGCGCACAGCGCGATGCCTTCTTCCTCGGTCGTCAGCACCGTGGTCTGGATCGCCGGATCGTTATGAGACAGGTTGATGAGCCGCGAGTGCCCGGCATCGGGCACATAGCAGACCTGTTTGACGTCGTAGCTTTTCAGCGTTTCATAAATGATCAGCGGCCAATCGCGGCCGGTGTCCAGTTGTCTATCGGCGGTAGCAGCGTCCATCGGACCCTCGCAACATCGAGCGCAGCGGATTGTGGCTTCGGTGCGCAGCTATGGCATCGTTCCGCAAGATGGATAATCGCATCTGCTTCAAGCTGTCATGCCCGATTTTTATAGGCCGACCGTCGCATCTTCGCGCTAGTACATTCCTTTACGACGAGTACGACAATGACGACGAGCCGGCCGCCAAGGCCGCGCCGCAACATAATGAGGGAGACGCGGGTGGAACAGGTCGGGTTCATTGGATTGGGGCGCATGGGACGCCCGATGGCGTCTAATCTCTGCCGCAAGGGATTTCGCCTCGTCGTCAACGACATCAATCCCGAGGCCGTCGCCGAGCTCGAATTGCTGCAAGCGTCCAGTGCGCCAACCGTCGCAGACGTCGCGCAAAAGTCCGACATCATCGTGACCATGCTGCCGAACTCGGCAGTCGTCGATGACGTCGTCAGCCGCGTCGATGGCATCATCGCCAATGCGAAAAAGGGATCGCTCATCATGGACATGAGCACGGTCGATCCCGGCACCACCGATCGGCTTGCGCAAGCCGCTGCCGCCAAAGGCATCGGCTTCGTCGATGCGCCGGTCGGCCGCCTTGCCAGTCATGCCGATCGCGGCGAATCGCTGTTCATGGTCGGCGGCTCGGTCGCGGATTTCGAGCGCGTGAAACCGCTGTTGGAGGCGATGGGCAGCACGATCTATCATTGCGGCGATGTCGGCAGCGGCACCAAGACCAAGCTGGTCAACAATTTCCTCGCCGTGTCGTCGTGCCAGATGAATGCCGAAGCCTTGGCGCTCTCGCAGCGTTTCGGGCTCGATCTCGAACGCACGCTCGATGTGCTCTACGGCACAACGGCCGTGAACGGGCAGTTGAAGATCAACTGGCCAAGCAAGGTCCTGATCGACGACATCGAGCCGGGCTTCACCATCGATCTCGCGCACAAGGACCTCACGTTGATCGTCGAAGCCGCCAATGCTGTCCGCGTCCCGATGCCGATGGCTGCCGCCGCGCGCGAAGCTTTCAACAGCGCCCGGGCGCGCGGCTTCGGCGGCAAGGATTTTTCCGCGATGGTCGATGCGCTGTGCGATCTGGCGAATATCGAGAAGCCGCGGCTGAA
>JANMAN010000359.1:0-6571 GCA_031359885.1 Tardiphaga sp.
GGGGAGAGGGGACGATGAACTCTTCCGCTTCGACTTAATCAACCGAACTTAGCTCACCCCACATCCCGTCCGTCGCCGAATTCCGGCACCGCATCCTTCAGCACCGAGCGGATCGTCGGGCGATCGTTGCCCGCGATCGCCGTCTCCAACGTCGCGAGCCATCCGCGTAACGTGGCCATCGGCGGTTCGTTCGGCTTCGCCGCCATCACGCCCGGCAATCCGATTTCGATCGTCGGCTCGGCATGCGCGAACAAAATCTCATGCAGCCGCTCGCCGGGCCTGATGCCGGAATAAACGATCTGGATATCCTGATTGGGTTCGAGGCCAGACAGGCGGATCATGCGCTCGGCAAGGTCGACGATCTTCACCGGCTGGCCCATGTTCAGCACATAGACGGAGACATCGAGCCGAACCGGCGTCATCGCGTGCGCCGCAGCCGTGATGACCAGATCGCACGCCTCGCGAATGGTCATGAAATAACGCACCATGTCCGGATGCGTCACGGTGACGGGACCGCCCGCCGCGATCTGCGCTTTGAATTTCGGCACAACCGATCCGTTCGACGCCAGCACGTTGCCGAAGCGCACCGAGATCAGCCGCATGCGCGGCGTCCCGGACGACTCGCTGACAAGATCATGATCGAGCGCCTGACAATACATTTCGGCGAAGCGTTTGGTGAGACCGAGCATCGACACCGGCTCGATCGCCTTGTCGGTCGAGATCATCACCATCGCTTCTGCGCCAGCGGCGAGTGCGGCGTCTGCCACATTGACGGAGCCGAAAATGTTGGTCTTGACGCCCTCGCTCCAGTCACGCTCCAAAATCGGCACATGCTTGAGAGCCGCGGCATGGAAAACAATGTCCGGCCTGAATTCGATCAGCAGCTCGTGCAAACGATCGCGGTCGCGAATGTCCGCAATCCGGCCTTCGATCCGCGCGCCGTCGTAATTGTCGGATAGCGCCTCGACGATCGCGTACAGCGCCGGCTCGGAGTGCTCGATCACCAACAGCCGCGCGGCTCCGAACGTCATGAGACGTTCGCAGATCTCCGAGCCGATCGAACCGCCGCCGCCAGTCACGGCGATCGACTTGCCGCGCACGAAGGTTTCGAGCCGGCCATAATCGATCTTGACGCTCGGCCGCAGCAACAGGTCTTCGACCGCGACCGGCGAAAGCCTCGGGATGTCGCCGCTTTCAAGCGTCGGCAACCGGTTGACGATGAGCCCGAGCCGGCGCGCCCGCATCAGCACCGATTCCGGATGCGACTCCGGATCGAGCACCGACGACGCCAGAACGACGCGCGCGATCGGTTTGCCGCGCGTCGAGAAATCGCGCACGACGTCGTCCAGATCGTCGATGCCGCCCAGCACGGGAATGCCCCGGATCAACTGCCCGCGATCGGCCGCCGAGGACGACAGCACGCCGACCGGCCAGAGCTGTTTGATCGCTCCGCTTTCGATGCCGCGCAGCAGAACCTCCGCGTCGGCCGCACGCCCGATCAGCAACGCGGGCGCGGCGCTGTCGGAGCGCGCATGGCGGCGCGTGCGGGTGTATCGGAAATGCCGGTAGATCAAGCGCAGTGCGCTCAGAAAGCCGATCTGCAAGAACCAGTACAGGATGATCGTCAGCTTGCCGAAGAAATACGTACCGAGTTGGTTGGGCGCGATCAGAATGTAGTCGAGCACCACCATCGCGGTCGCAAGGATGGAGGCGACGCTGATGATGTTGATGGCATCGGGCAGCGAGATGAACCGCCACTTCGTCGTGGTCAGTTTGAAAATGAAACAGACGACGATGCTGAGAGCGACAAAAAACGGTGCGATGAGAAGCAACAGCGGCAACCGGTCGGTCAGCGCGTCGCCTTCGAACCGCAGAAGGAAACTGACGAACAACGCGGCGAGCGTCGCAAGCACGTCGTGGATCGCGATCAGATAATTCCGCCGCGTCAGATTCCGAAGAGGTGTCATATCGATCTGTCGCCGTTCCGCGCCCGGCGCACCAGCGACGTCGTGCTGTGGCCTTGCAGGATATCGACCAGCACCACCTCGCCGCCATGGGCTGCGACGACCTCGTGGCCGACGACCTGCTCGCGGGTATAATCGCCGCCCTTGACCAGCACGCTCGGTTTGATCCGCGTGATGAGATCGAGCGGCGTGTCGTCCTCGAAGATCACGACGAGATCGACGGCTTCGAGCGCGGCGAGCACCTCGGCGCGGGCGCGCTCGTCTTGCACGGGCCGGTCATCGCCCTTCAATCGTTTGACCGAGGCGTCGCTGTTCAATCCGACGATCAGCCGATCGCACGCAGCCCGCGCCGCCGTCAGCACCTTGACGTGGCCGGGATGCAGAATGTCGAAGCAGCCATTGGTGAAGCCAACGCGAAGCCCTTGCTTGCGCCAATCGTCAAGTCGCGCACCGAGATCGTCGCGCGACGCGATCTTGTCTTCGGCGGCCAGAAACGCGTGCGGCAAGATTGCGCGCCGCAACTCGGCCTGCGTCACGGTTGCCGTTCCGGTTTTGCCGACCGCGACCGCCGCGGCGGCGTTGGCGATCCGCAGCGCCGCATCCCAGTCCGCATTCGCCGCAAGCGCAAGCGCCAATGCCGCGGCGACCGTGTCGCCCGCGCCGGAAACGTCGCGCACCTTGACCGGAAAGGCCGGCACGTGGATCGCATCGCCGCCGCGCGGCACCAGCGTCATGCCGTCTTCGCTTTGCGTGACCAGCAACGCGTCGCATTGCGTCGCGGCGATCATCTCCTGCGCGGCTTGGGCAATCTCGGCCGGCGAGCCGGCGCGGCTTCGGGTGGCTTCGGCGAATTCCTTGCGGTTCGGCGTCAGCAACGTCGCGCCGCGATAGATCGAAACGTTCGCGCTCTTGGGATCGACGATCAGCCGCTTGCCGTTTTGCCGAGCGGCATCGATCACCGCGCGAATCAGCGAGGCGGTCAGGACGCCTTTCGCGTAGTCGGACAGCAGCACAATATCGGCCGACGCGATCTGTGGCAAAATTGCATCTAAAAGTTGCCGCTCGATACCGGCCGAGGCGGGCGCGGCCAGTTCCCAGTCGGCGCGGAGCATGTGGGTCGAAAAATGCTCGGAGACGAACCGCACTTTTCGCGTGGTCGGTCGCAATGGA
Source organism: Tardiphaga sp. (assembly GCA_031359885.1). Lineage (GTDB taxonomy): Bacteria > Pseudomonadota > Alphaproteobacteria > Rhizobiales > Xanthobacteraceae > Tardiphaga. Next base: position 3,135 of record JANMAN010000359.1, read on the forward strand.
TCGCGAATCAACTTCGCCACGATACCGTCACATTTGGAAAACGCGTTTTCCAATGTGTTTCCGGCCTCGTCGTCGCCGATCAAACCGACGAAAAAACACCTGCCGCCGAGGCTTGCAATGTTACGCGCGACGTTGCCCGCGCCGCCAACGTTGATCTCGCTGCGCCGCGCCGCAATCACGGGTGCCGGCGCTTCCGGCGAGATGCGCGAGACGTCGCCATAGACGAATTCGTCGAGCATAAGATCGCCGACGCACAGCACGGTTTGCCGCGTCATCGCCTTCGATAGGTTTTCAAAATCGAACATCGATGATCCGTCAGCGATAGCGGTCGGCCGTGGCGAGATAGCCGTTGACGTAAGCAGCCACGGACTCTTCAAGCGATGCGAAGCCGCCATTGTATCCCGCGCCGCGCAGCCGTTCGCCATCGCTCTGCGTGAAGTATTGGTAGCTGCCGCGGATCGTCTCGGGCATGTCGATATAGTCGATCGCGGGGGCGGTTTTCAGCGCGGCAAAAGCGGCGAGCATCATGTCCTTGAAGCTGCGCGCCTCGCCGGTTCCGACGTTGAAAAGTCCGCTCACCGCAGGCGTTTTCCACAACCACAGCATCACGCGAATGACGTCGTCGATATAGATGAAATCGCGGCGCTGGTCGCCGTCGGCGATGCCGTCGCGATGCGACTTGAACAGTTCGATCCTGTGCCCGGCGCGGATGTCGTCGAAGCGCCGCGTCAGCACGCTCATCATGCCGCCCTTATGATATTCGTTCGGGCCGAACACGTTGAAGAATTTTAGACCGACGCATTGCGGCGGCAGTTTTTCGCCGCGTTGTTTTCGTTCAGCGACGGCCTTGTCGAACACCAGTTTGCTCCAGCCATAGAGGTTCATCGGCCGCAAGGCGTTCAGCGCGTCGAGCGAGGGATCGTCGACAAACCCGCGCGCGCCGTCGCCATAAGTCGCTGCCGACGAGGCGTAAATGAAAGGCGTCGTAGTCGTCGTGCACCAATCGAGCAGCCGCATCGACAGCCGAAAATTCGTTGCGATGACGAGATCGCCATCCGTTGCGGTAGTTTCGGAAATCGCACCCAAATGAAATATCGCATCGAGTTTGCGCCCGACGAGCCACGCGTCCAGTTCGGAAGACGGAACGATATCAACGAGTTGCCGTTTGGCGAGGTTCCGCCATTTGCCATCGTGACCCAGCGTATCGCAGACCACGACATCGCTGCGGCCGGCGTCATTCAACGCGGCCACTAAGTTCGATCCGATGAATCCGGCTCCGCCGGTGACAAGCAACATGTGGTCCGATCCGCGTCCGATTAGCGGTCACCTTTGCCCCGTTCGGCTGTTTCAGGCAACTTGAGTTGAGGCACGTGCTTTACGGCCCGGCCCGGACCGGCTACCGACGCGCTAACGCCGACCGAACAGAACATGTCCGAACCGTCACTGGATAGCATAGCCACGCAGGACGAAGCGGACACCCGCCCGATCCTGATCGTACCTTATATGTGGATCGGCGATTTCGTTCGCGGCCACAGCGTCGTGCGCGTGTTGAAGAAGCGCTGGCCGAACCGTCCGATCGACATGCTGGTGTCGAAACTCTGCGCACCGCTGGTCGACTACATGCCGGGCGTGCGCGCCGGCATCGTCTGGGATTTGCCGCGCGGCAAACTCGCTCTGCGCGATCAGTCGGCATTGGCGGCGCAATTTCGCGCGCGCGGTTATGGCACCGCGCTGATCATGCCGCGCACCTGGAAGTCGGCGATCGCGCCTGCATTGGCCGGCATTCCCGAACGCACCGGCTTCGTCGGCGAGGCCCGATTCGGATTGCTCAATGACTGGCGTTGGGGCGAGAAAGCCCTGCCCCGCATGATCGATCGCAAGGGCGCGTTGGCGTTACCGAAAGGTGCTGTCCCGCCGCAGGAATGGCCGATGCCGCAACTGCGCGTGCCGCTCGACGAGATCGCGCAATGGCGGCAAGGCAACAACCTCGGCAATGGCAAAGCCATCGCACTCGGGCCGGGCTCGGTCGGCCCGGCGAAACGCTGGGGCTATTATGCTGACGCCGCGAAGCAACTGACCGATCAGGGCCACGACGTCTGGATCGTCGGCGGTCCCGGCGAAAAACAAATCGCCGCGGACATCGTATCGGCAGCCGGGCCGAAGGCACGCGACCTCACTAGTAACGATCTACGCAACGGCATTGTCGCCATGGCCGCGGCCGAGATCGCGATCGCCAATGATTCCGGATTGATGCACATCGCGGCGGCTCTGGACACGCCGACGATGGGAATTTTCGGTCCGACGAGTCCTTATTATTGGGCGCCGTTGAATCCGCTCGCCGCGACCGTGGTGACGAAAACAACCGTGCCCTGCCAACCGTGCCACAAACCAGTCTGCACGATGAATAATCACGCCTGCATGCGCGACATTCCCGCGACCGACGTGGTGAGCATTGCGACCCAGATCATCGCAACATCTGCGTCACGGACGACGTCATGACGCGAATCGAAAAGCCGGCAGCGTTCTTGGACCGCGACGGCGTCATCAATTACGACGACGGCTATATAGGCACGCAGGATCGCATTCGCTGGATGCCGAATGCCGCGACCGCGATCCGTCGCCTCAACGACGCGGGCTATCACGTCTTCCTGTTCTCGAATCAATCCGGCGTGGCCCGCGGCTATTTCACCGAAGAGGCGCTACTCGTTCTCTTCGATTGGATGCGCGCGGAGATGCTCTCGCAAGGCGCTGTGATCGACGATATCAGATATTGCCCGCATCACCCCGACGGCAGCGTCGCCGGCTACCAGCAAGACTCGGATTGGCGCAAGCCCGGCGCAGGCATGATCCTCGATCTGATGAAGCACTGGCCCGTGCGGTCAGCCGGCAGCTTTGCGATCGGCGACAGACCCAGCGACGTCGAGGCGGCAAAAGCCGCTGGCCTTCCCGGTTATCTGTTTGCCGGCGGCGATCTTGACGAATTCGTCGCCGACATTCTCAGCCGTGAGACTTAAGCCGATTTCCGCACGGCATTATCGACCAGCGTCTTGCCGAGCGACCAGATCGCACCCGGCACCTTATGCGCACCGGCAATCACCGTGTTGAATGAATTCTGAATCCATTTGCAGTCGTCGTCGTTGATCGTCAACGGCGGCAGCAGCTTGATCGTATGGCTGCCGTGGCCCGACACCTGCGTGAGGATTTTTTCCTCTTTGAACAACGGTACGGTGATGAGCTGGCAGAACAGACCTTTGTTGGCCGTCTCAAGCATCGTCCAAGAGGCCTTGAGGCGCAGCGATTTCGGCGGCCCGAACTCGATGCCGATCATCAATCCCTTGCCGCGAATTTCTTTCAGAAGCTCATAGCCCGGCACCATCGCGTTGAGCGCGAGGCGCAACTCCGCGCCGCGCCGCGCTGCATTTTCGACCAGCTTTTCG
>JANMAN010000404.1:0-5466 GCA_031359885.1 Tardiphaga sp.
AGCCGGCCTTCCGAATGAGCGCGATCACCCGCTGCGCCTTGCCGAGCGAATAAGCCCCGACCAGATGCGCGCGCTCGGGAAACACCGCGACGGAATGAAGGAGCTTGGCGATTTCGCCGGACGCATCGCCATGGCGGAACACCGGCAGGCCGAAGGTTGCCTCGGTAATGAACACGTCGCAGGGAACGAGCTCGAACGGCGCGCAGGTCGGATCGGGCGCATCCTTGTAGTCGCCGGACGCGACGATTTTCAGTCCCTTGCATTCCACCGCCACCTGAGCGGAGCCGAGCACATGGCCGGCCGGATGGAACGTCACCTTCGCGCCGCCGAGGGTCAGTATCTCGCCTGGTTTTGCGACTTGCGTGGAACCGGCGAAGTTCTCGCCGTAGCGCAGCCGCATCAGGTCGAGCGTCTCTTCCGTCGCCAGCACCGCGCCGTGACCCGGCCGCGCGTGGTCGGAATGGCCGTGCGTGATCACGGCCTTGTCGACGGGCCGCGTCGGGTCGATATGGAAGCCGCCCGGCATACAACAAAGGCCGGAGCGGTCGGGTTTCAGAATGTCTTGTGGGCGCATGTGACGTATATAGGCCTCCGCGCGCCTCAATCGAGGCGGCCGCTGAGAAGTTCCCGCATGGTTACAACTACCTTCATGTCCTCAAGCGATTTCGCCGCCGATCGGCGTTACGACTATGCGCGCGATCTCCAGGCGCAAGGCCACCTGGTCGCGGCCGCGGACTTGATGCGACAGGCGCTGGCCATCGCGCCGAACTTTGCGTCGGCATGGTTCGCGCTCGGCGATATCGGCGAACGACTGAACCAGCATGGCGACGCGATCGCAGCGTTCCGCGAGGCCGTTCGCGCCGACGTCGACGATCGTCACGGCGCATCGCTGCGGCTGATGCGGCTCGGGGCCGCGCCGTTGGCGTCCATGCCGCCCGGCTACGTGCGGACGCTGTTCGATCAATACGCCGATCGTTTCGAGGCTTCACTTGTCGGCGAACTCGGCTATCGCGGACCGGCGATCCTATTCGACGCGGTGAAGGCGGTGCGCGATCCGCTGCATGTCACGCGGGCCATCGACCTCGGTTGCGGAACGGGGCTCGCCGCGCGCGCCTTCGCAGGACATGTCGATGCATTCGTCGGTGTCGATCTCGCGCCGCAGATGATCGCGCGCGCGCGGGCGACGGGAGTGTATGAAGAGCTGATCGTGGCCGATATGGTCGAGGGCTTGCTCGGGCAACCCGATGCGTCGTTCGATCTGGTACTGGCTGCCGATGCGGCGGTCTATCTCGCGGATATCGCTCCGCTGGCGCGAGACGTCGCGCGCGTGCTTTCGACGCGCGGCGTGTTCGCGTTGACGGTCGAGACGCATCAGGGCGACGGCGTTTTGCTCGGGCGGGGTCTTCGCTATGCCCACTCGCCAGATCACGTTCGTGGCGCACTGGCCGCCGCCGGTTTGGCGTTGCACCGGCTCGACCACCTCTCCGCACGCAATGAGGACGGCGTTGCCGTGCCGGGTCTGGTCGTGGTGGCGACGAGGGAGTGATCTCGCAGGGCCACGTCATTGCGAGCCCTACATGACCGGCCCTTGCCGGTTATGTAGGAGCGAAGCAATCCAGCTCTTGATCTGAAGACTGGATTGCTTCGTCGTATTGTTCCTCGCGAGCGAGGAAAAATACTCCTCGCAATGACGGCTTAATCCCCCAAACGAAAACCCCGGCCGCGAGGCCGGGGTTTTGATGTCGTCGCTGGTGTTGAGATCAGTACTTCGCAACCACCGGCGAATTGAAGTGGTAGTTAATGCCGGTGCGGAAGATATGCTCCTGCACGCGGGTAGAGTTGGTGAACGTCAAGCCGCTCGCCGTGAAGGTCTGGGTGGCACGACCGAGATCGACATAGAGATATTCGGCCTTCGTGGTCCAGCTCGGTCCGAACAGACCGAGGAAGGTGAAGGGCGTCTCGATACCGCCGCCGACCGCATAGCCGTCGCGGTCGGAGCGAAGTCCGGTCGTCGCGACGCCAACAAAGTTGGTGGTGATGTCAGTCTTGACGTTGCCGTAAGCGTAACCGCCGGTGGCGTAGAACAGCGTGGAGCCGACCGCGTAACCGATGCGGCCACGCGCGGTGCCGAAGTAGGGCAGCTTGGCGTCATAGGCAGCGCTGATGAGCTGCGAGCAGGTTGCGACGCAGGTCTTGTTGTCGCGCTGCGCGGAGGCCTGAATGTCGGCTTCGACACCGAAGACGAAGTTGCCGGCCTGCCAGTTGTAACCGGCCTGCACGCCGCCATTGTAACCATCGGGAGCCAGGTTGAACGTATCGGTGAAGCCCAGCGCAGTGAGCGAGCTGCGATTGCGGCCGACGCCCGATCCGACGTTGCCGCCGAGATAGAAGCCGGTCCAATTCGCCGCCGCGACCGGCGCGTAGACGCTGTTGCCGCCGATGCGATAGTTCAAGCCGACGCGGAAGATGTTCTCGCGGAGTTCGGTGCTGAGGGTCTGCGGTGCGCCGAAGGCGGTGAACGCTGTGTTGCGGTTACCGAGGTTCAGATAGAGGTATTCGATCTTGCCGGTCCAGTTGCCGCCGAGCGCTGCTTCGACGCCGCTGCCCAAGACATAACCGCTGCGTCCGCTGTCCGTCGAGACGGCCGCGCTGGCAAGGCCGACGTTCTGCGTCGCGGTGGTTCGGATGTTGCCGTAGGCATAACCGCCGGTGACGTAGCTCAACACCGGACCCGTGGTCAGGCCGACGCGGCCGCGCACCGTGCCGAACCAGTCGAGACGCTCGTTGAAGTTCGTAACCGCGCCGATGCTGTTCAGCGTCGTGCGCCCGTCGCGCATGTCGGCGCCCTGGATGTCAGCTTCGATGCCGAACACCATCGGGCCGAGGCCGAGGAAGGAGTTGTTGGTCTGCCAGTTGTAGCCGACCTGGCCGCCACCCGCGAAGCCCTGGGGCTGCGTGTAGAAGGTATCGAGCGAGTTGCCCGGGATGTTATGGGTCGAACGATCGCGGCCGAGTCCGACGCCGGCGTTCACACCGAAGTAAAATCCGGTCCAGTCGTAGATCTGCGGAGCGACGTAAGCCGGCGCCTTCGTGTACGGGCGTGCCCGCAAATCGGCTGCATGAGCGCTGCTGATGGCGGTTCCGACGAGCAATGCACCGGCGATAATACGTTTCATAGGATGCCCCAAAACTTCAAATTGAGCCATCACACTACACGAGCGCCTGCCGACAGGCTGTGTTCCCGCCGCCACACTGGCCGGGAATGCGGAGGCCGCCGAAGTCGAGATTTGAAGGATTTTTTAAGCATCGCAGCGCGGCGCGCTCAGCTCCAATGGCGATTCGACGCACGCGGCCAACTTGCCTGCGGGCCGGCCAAGGGACAGGATGCGCCCGGCCGCTCGCAACGCGGCTCAAAAAGCAAAACCGGCGGCGCGGCTGGCGCGATCGCCTTTCAGGGAAGAAACCAGATGCCCAACCGTCGTCCATGTATGCGTCACAGCTCCGCTCTCAGCGTGATGGCGGTTGCCGCCGCTGGGCTCCTCGCGGCGACGGCCGCGCAGGCCCAGACCAAGAAATACGATCCCGGCGCGACCGATACGGAGATCAAAATCGGCCAAACCGTCCCGCATTCGGGCCCAGGCTCGCTCTATGGCGTGCTCGGTCGCGTCGGTGAGGCCTATTTCCAGATGCTGAACGAAAAGGGCGGCATCAACGGCCGCAAGGTCAAGTTCTTCACCATGGACGACTCCTACAGCGCGCCGAAGGCCGTCGAGGCCACGCGGCGGCTGGTCGAGCAGGAAGAGGTGCTGGCGCTCTACGGCTCGCTCGGCACCGCGCCGCAGACCGCCGTCCACAAATACCTCAACTCCAAAGGCGTGCCCCAGATCCTGCTCAACACCGGTGCGTCGAAATGGAACGACCCGAAGAACAACAAATGGACGATGGCGGGTCTGCCGCTCTACCCGACCGAAGCGCGCATTTTGGCGAAATACGTCGTCGCGCAAAAGCCGAACGCCAAGGTCGCGATCCTGTACCAGAACGACGATTTCGGCCGCGACTTCCTCGGCCCCTTTAAGGACGAACTGGCGAAGGCCGGCGGCACTGCAAAAGTGATCGCGGAGGCGAGCTACGACCTCACCGAGCCGACCATCGATTCGCAGCTCATCAATCTGTCGAAATCGGGCGCGGACGTTTTCTATAACATCACCACCGGCAAGGCGACGTCGCAGTCGATCCGCAAGGTTGCCGAACTCGGTTGGAAGCCGCTGCATCTGCTATCGGCCGGTTCGACCGGGCGTTCGATCCTCAATGCGGCTGGCATCGAGAATGCGACCGGCATCGTCGCGATCCGCTACGCCAAGGAAGTCGGCGTGCCGCGCTTTGAGAAAGACCCCGACGTGATGGCGTTCGAGGAGTTGCGCAAAAAATATCTGCCCAATGTCGATCAGGACAACACCATTGCTTTCGCAGGATATGGCCAGGTGGTGACGATGGCGGAAATCCTGCGCCGCTGCGGCGACGATCTCACGCGCGCGAACATCATGAAAGTCGCGACGTCGATGAATGACTTCCACTCGCCGTATATGCTGGACGGCATCACCTACAGCTTCACGCCGACCGACTACACGCCGATGAAGACGCTCTACATGTCGGTGTTCAACGGCAAGGATTGGGACATCTCGGACAAGCCCGTCACGGAGTAACGCAGACAACGCGGCGTCGCGATAACGGCAGCGTATTCCCTCCCCCCCTTGTGGGGGAGGGTTAGGGAGGGGGGTCAACGAACCGCAATCCCTCGCGATACCCCCCTCTCCACCTCTCCCCCACAAGGGGGGAGAGAGCCGGCTGTGCTCTGTGTAAAACTGTGATCCAGCCCCATCCTCGACTCGACAATAGCTCGACCTAATAAATCGCAGGCTCGTCCACCGGCCCGCCGAAAGCCGTTTCGAGAAAATCGAAATCGCAGCCCTCATTGGCCTGCTTGATGTGCTTCGTGAACATCCAGCCATAGCCGCGCTCGAAACGGCGCTCCGGCGCCTTCCATTCGGCGCGGCGTTTTGCCAACTCCGCCTCTGATACATCGAGGTTGATGGTGCGCGCGTTAACGTCGAGCGTGATCATGTCGCCGTTCTCGACCAGCGCCAGCGGGCCGCCGATGAAGGATTCCGGCGCGACATGCAGGATGCAGGCGCCGTAACTGGTGCCGCTCATCCGCGCGTCGGACAATCGCACAATGTCGCGGACGCCCTGCTTCACCAGCTTCTTCGGGATCGGCAGCATGCCCCATTCCGGCATGCCCGGTCCGCCCTGCGGACCTGCATTGCGCAGGATCAGGACGTGATCCACGGTGACGTCGAGATCGGGATCGTCGATCGCCTTTTTCATCGAGGGATAGTCGTCGAACACCAATGCGGGGCCGGTATGCTTGAGGAAACGCGGCTCGCAGGCGCTGGGCTTGATCACGCA
>JANMAN010000467.1:0-5729 GCA_031359885.1 Tardiphaga sp.
CCGTGCAGCACTTTGATCTTTGGATAGCCGAGGAATTCCAGCAGGAAGTAGCCGCGGCACGATTGCCCGAAGCCCGAATTCATCGACTGCTCGTAGATCACCGCGGTCTCTTTGCCGGACAGACCCGCGCCGCCGAACGCGCCGGCGAATTTGGCTTTCAACTCGTCCATGCCTTCCGGTGTGGAAGTCGCAAGGAACGTAAAGATTTCATGCAGATTGACCGCGCCAGGGATGTGTCCCGCGGCGTAGGCATCGGGATTGCGCGTGTCGATGATGACGCACGGTTCGGAGTCTTTGAAAGCAACCAGTTCGTCTGCGGACATCAGGATTTCAGCCATCGCGTAGCCTCCACTTTGTGTTGCCGAGTTACGTTTACGAAAAATCAGATCGCGCCTTGTTGCGTTAGTCCCGGATGTTCGCGCGCATTGTCTGCGAGCATTTTTCTGAGTTGCTTGGTGGCAGGTGTGACGATCGCCACGAAATAAGACTCGCGCAGACGCCGCTGTGCGCGGTGCGTTTTGAGATAGCCGCGCGCGCCGCAGTGAAGCATCGCGGCATGCGCGGCGGCGACGCTGGCCTCGCCGATTTTCAGACGTAGCTCGACGACGCGCCGCCAATAGGCGTTGCTGGTGTCGTAGGGCGTTTGCGCGAGTTGCGTGGTTTCGGATTCCAGATCGTCGAGCAGCGCCGCGAAATCTTCCGGCTGCTGCGTGAGATAACGGTTCACGTGTTCGAGCGACGGCCGCACGCTCTGCATCACGGCGATGCAATCGCGGATCAGGCCGAGGCCCATGCCGTTCTGCATCAGGATGAATCCCGCGCGGATGGTTTTCACGAACGGCATCGCGGGGGCTGCGAGAACCTGATCGTCGGGAATGAAAGTATCGCGAAACTGCACGGCGTAAGTGCCGGTGCCGTCCATCGCGAGAAACGGTTTGCACGGCGTCAGCGTAACGTTGGCGGCGGCGCAGTCTGCGAGAAACATGACCTTCTCGCCGGAGTCGTCGATCTCGAAGATCGTGCCGAACAGATGGTCCGGCCCGAGATTGGACACCCATGGCAGTGCGCCGCGCACGGTGTAGCCGCCGTCGACCTTTTTGCCTTTGAGTTTGAGTTTTTCGATGCCGAAGAAACTCTTCATCGGATTCGACAGCCCGGTGCCGCCGAGGATCGCGCCCGACGCGGCGCGGTCGAGATACTTTTTCTTCAAGGCGGCGTTGTCGGAGTTTGCGATGTACCAGACCAGCGTGTTCTGGCACCACGCCATGAAGGCGGTCGCGCCGCAGGTTTCGCCGATCGCGGAGATGCCCGCGATCGTGTCACATAAATCGACGTGGCCGTTTTGGGACACATGCGCGGACCAGGCGCCGGCTTCGCCGAAAGCGCGGAGCGCGGGTCCGGGATAGACCTCGCCGTCGTCGATCGCCGCTGCGATCGGTGACAACTCAGACTTTGCGACCGCCACGATACGGTCACAAAGTGAACTCGTGTCGTCGACATGATCGGATTTTCGCAAAACGGCCTGTGATGTCATCGGCTTGCCTCGCACGAGAACGAAAAAACGGCGGCTGCGGAAAATCCGCAACCGCCGGGTCAAATCACGCCGATATTTCGAGGCCGACCGGCCGGGTAAACGTGTTGGCGACCGGCGACCACTTCTTCACATGGGTGATGAGCGCGTCGATGTCGCTCTGCGGAATGCCTTCGCAGTCCATGTCGACCTTGATGCGGACATCGGTGAAACCGACCGGCTTCTCGCCGAGATCGCCGGTGCCCCAAACGCCGGTGATGTTGAGGTCGCCCTCGAGCATCAGCTCGAGCTTGTTGACGGTCCAGCCGCGGTGCACGGCGTTTGCGTGCAGACCGACCGCGATGCACGATCCGAGCGCTGCAAGCGATGCCTCCGACGGATTGGGCGCGGTGTCGTCGCCGAGCAGCGCCGGCGGCTCGTCCACGATGTAAGGCGGCAAATTGCGGATGTAGTTGGCGTGGCGGAATTTACCTTCGGCTACGGTCTTGCATTTCAAGGTCTTTATGACGTTGGGATTCGCCTTGCCGTTGGCGATCAACTGGTCCAAGCCGCCCTTGTCGATGGGCGCGAGGCACCCGGTCAGGGCGGTTTTTTGAACGACGGCGGTCATGCACATCTCCCTGCATTTCGTTAAACTACAGAACGTTCTGTAGCTTTGCAGAAAGCGTGCCATCGCTGACAGCAGCCGAAAACTGCGTCTTATCAATCCGTTAAGAAATCACGAGGTGAACCGGCGAGGTGTCGGTGGCGCGCAAACCGGCACATTGAAGTTGACCAGCACGGATTTTGGTCAGGCGCGGATCGGCGCTTGCGGCGCGTCTAGTGATGGGCCTATGGAGGATGCATGACCGACGCGATCCACCAGGATGCCGTTCTAGGTTCGGCCGGACCGGCCCAGCCGACGCCGCGCGCGCGGCTAATGGATGCGGCGACGCGGTTGTTCTGCAAGCATGGCATCAACGCGACCGGCATCGACGCCATCGTCGCGGAGGCCGGAACCGCAAAAACCACGCTTTATAAGCTTTTCGGCTCGAAAAACGATTTGGTCGAGGCGGTTTTGCTCGCCGAGGGGCAAGTCTGGCGCGACTGGTTCGTCGCTGCGATCGACGACCGGCCGACGCCGCGCGCGAAGCTCGACGCGATCTTTCCGGTGCTGAAAAGCTGGTTCGCCGAGGACGATTATTACGGCTGCGTCTTCATCAATGCGGTTGGCGAACACGACAAGGCCGAAACGCGGCTTCGGGCGATCACGCTGAAGCATAAATCCTTCGTGCTCGGCCATATCGGCGATCTCGCCCGCGCGGCCGGCGCAACCCATCCTGATATTCTGGCTCACCAGATCGGTCTTTTGATGGACGGCGCGATCGTTGCTGCGATGGTGACGCGCGACCCGGCGGTGGCAGATGCGGCGTCCTCGGCCGCCCAGGCTTTGCTGGTCGCGGAATGCGGAGCGAAGCGCCGCAAATCGCCGCCGCGTTCGAAAACGCCCAGTCCCGATCGGATGTCAGCCAACGGATGACCGCGCGAATCTTTGTTCAGTCTTTAAGTCTTTTCGGCGCGTCTTTTCGCCTCAAATAGGGTAAAAGGTATTCCTTATCAAACCGATCCCGTTTAGGGGAACGGCCTCCGCGCCTCACGCGCGACGTTAAAATCAATCAGGACGCATGATGTCTCGCCAGGACGCGAATGCCGCATTTGCCCTTTCGTCTTTTCTTCAAGGCGCGAATGCCACCTACATAGATGACCTCTATGCCCGCTTCGAAAAGGACCCCGCTTCGGTCGATCCGGAATGGCAGGAGTTCTTCAAAAGCCTCAAAGACCAGCCGGCTGAAATCGCCAAGAATGCCGAAGGGCCATCCTGGGCACGCGCCAATTGGCCGTTGACGCCGAAGGATGATTTGACGTCCGCGCTCGATGGGAACTGGGCCCAGGTCGAAAAAGCCGTCGGCAGCAAGCTGGCGGCCAAAGCAGCCAAGCCCGGCGAGCCGATCGGCGACGGGATCAAGCACGCGATCGACGTCAATCAAGCCACGCGTGATTCTGTGCGCGCGCTGATGTTGATCCGCGCTTACCGCATGCGCGGGCACTTCCACGCCAATCTCGATCCGCTCGGCATCGAAGGCCAGAAGGATCATGAGGAACTCGATCCGCGCACCTACGGGTTTGTCGATACCGATTTCGACCGCCGCATCTTCCTCGATCACGTGCTCGGCCTCGAATACGGCACGCTGCGCGAGATCGTCGCGATCTGTCAGCGCACCTACTGCCAGACGCTCGGCGTCGAGTTCATGCATATTTCCAACGGCACGCAAAAGGCCTGGATTCAGGAGCGCATCGAAGGCGCCGACAAGGAAATCAGCTTCACCCGCGAGGGCCGTCGCGCCATCATGATGAAACTGATCGAGGCCGAAGGCTTCGAGAAGTTCTGCGACGTCAAATTCACCGGCACCAAACGGTTCGGCCTCGACGGCGGCGAGTCGCTAATCCCCGCACTCGAGCAGATCATCAAGCGCGGCGGCAATCTCGGCGTGAAAGAGATCGTCGTCGGCATGCCACATCGCGGCCGCTTGAACGTTTTGACGCAGGTGATGGGCAAGCCGCACCGCGCGCTGTTTCATGAATTCAAGGGCGGCTCCGCCAACCCCGACGAGGTCGAGGGCTCGGGCGACGTCAAATATCATCTTGGCGCGTCGAGCGACCGCGAGTTTGACAACAACACCGTGCATTTGTCGCTGACGGCAAACCCGTCGCATCTTGAAATCGTCGATCCCGTCGTGCTCGGCAAGGTTCGCGCGAAGCAGGACCAGCATGGCGATGCACCGGAAGAACGAACGTCGGTGTTGCCGCTTCTGATGCATGGCGACGCGGCGTTCGCGGGCCAGGGCGTCGTCGCGGAATGTTTCGGTCTGTCCGATCTGAAGGGCTACCGCACCGGCGGTTCGATCCATTTCATCGTCAACAACCAGATCGGTTTCACGACCTATCCGCGTTATTCGCGCTCGTCGCCCTATCCGTCGGACGTCGCCAAAATGATCGACGCGCCGATCTTCCATGTGAACGGCGACGATCCTGAAGCCGTCGTCTTCGCCGCGAAGATCGCGATCGAATTCCGGCAGAAATTCCATAAGCCTGTCGTCATCGACATGTTCTGCTATCGCCGCCACGGCCACAACGAAGGCGACGAACCCGCGTTCACGCAGCCGATGATGTACAAGAAGATCGGCTCGCACCCGTCGGTGCTGTCGGTCTATTCGAAGCGTCTGATCGCCGACGGCGTGATGACCGAAGGCGAGATCGACAAGGCCAAGGCCGACTGGCGCACGCGGCTCGATGCCGAGCTCGAAGCCGGTTCCGGCTACAAGCCGAACAAAGCCGACTGGCTCGACGGCAAATGGGCCGGTTTCAAATCCGCCGATCAGGAAGAAGACCCGCGCCGGGGCGTCACTGGCGTCGATGTCGCCGTGTTGAAGGACATCGGCCGCAAGATCACGCAGGTGCCGGACGGTTTCCGGATTCACCGCACGGTTCAACGGTTTCTTGAAAACCGTTCGAAAGCGATCGACACCGGCGTCGGCATCGATTGGGCAACCGGCGAGGCGCTGGCGTTCTGCTCGCTGATGAACGACGGGCACAATATCCGTTTGTCTGGTCAGGATTCGGAACGCGGCACGTTCTCCCAACGACATTCGGTTCTGTTCGATCAGGAAGACGAAAGCCGTTACACGCCGTTCAATCATATCGGCAACGACAAGGGCCACTACGAGGTCATTAACTCGTTGCTTTCGGAAGAGGCGGTTCTGGGCTTCGAGTACGGCTACTCGACCACTGAGCCGAACACGCTGACGGTGTGGGAAGCGCAGTTCGGCGATTTCGCCAACGGCGCGCAAGTCGTGTTCGACCAATTCATCTCGTCGGGCGAGCGCAAATGGCTCCGTATGTCGGGCCTGGTCTGCATGCTGCCACACGGCTATGAAGGTCAGGGACCGGAGCATTCCTCCGCACGCCTCGAGCGCTTCTTGCAGATGTGTGCCGAAGACAACATGCAAGTCGTCCACGCCACGACGCCGGCGAATTTCTTCCATGTTCTGCGCCGGCAGTTGAAGCGCGAAATCCGCAAGCCGCTGATCTTGATGACGCCGAAGTCGCTGCTGCGTCACAAGCGTGCGGTGTCGCGGCTCGACGAGCTCGGCGCGGATAC
>JANMAN010000488.1:0-3994 GCA_031359885.1 Tardiphaga sp.
CACACGCCTTCCGTCGGCTCGTCCAACAGCAAGATTTTTGGATTCGAGAGCAACGCTCGGCCGATCGCCAGCATCTTGCGCTCGCCACCTGACAGCGTGCCGGCGGCCTGATCCATCCGCTGGCCCAGCTTCGGAAAAAACTCGATGATGCGATCGACGGCACCACTGTCGCGATTGGTCAATGCGCCGACCGCAAGATTGTCACGCACCGAGAGCCTCGCAAACACCGAATGCTCCTGAGGCACATAACCGACACCGGCACGAATACGTTGTTCTGTCGGTAATCGGCCGATCTCCCGCGCGTCGAGCGCGATCGACCCGCCAAGCAGCGGTAGATCGCCGACAATGGCTTTCATCAATGTGGTTTTGCCTGCACCGTTGCGGCCGAGAATGGCGACGCCGCCGCGCCACGGCACCGACAGGTTGACGCCGAACAAAACCTGGCTGCGGCCGTAGCCGGCATCGACATTGCGGACGTCGAGGTATTTGTCTTCAGGCACGGCGGAGATAAACCTCTTGGACTTTGGCGCTGGCTTGAATGTGCTGTACCGAACCTGTGTCGAGCACCTGCCCTGCATCGAGCACGGTCAGCCGATCGCAAATATCGCGTATGAAATCGAGATCGTGTTCGACGATCACCAAAGAGCAGCGCTTCTTGATCGGCTGCAACAATTCGCCAGTGACACGACGCTCCTCGAGGCTCATGCCGCCAGTCGGCTCGTCGAGCAGCAGCAGCTTGGGCTCCGGCGCAAGCGCCATCGCAATTTCGAGCCATTGCTGCTGCCCGTGCGACAGCGCTTCCGCCAGATCGGACGCGCGGTCCGCGAGGCGGAATTGCTCCAGCATCGCCATCACGCGATCATGCAAGATGCCGCGCGTGCGCGAGAACACCAGGCGCGGCAGCGACGTTTGCGCCTGGAGTGCGAGCAAAACGTTGTCGTAGAGCGTCAGCGCAGGCAGCACGCTGGTGATCTGAAATTTGAGACTCATGCCGGCGCGGGCGCGGTCTGCCGGCGTCGTTTGCGTGATATCGCGGCCGTCGAATGTCACCTTGCCGCTCGTCGGCGTTTCGGCACCGGCAACGCATTTCATCAAGGTGCTCTTGCCGGAGCCGTTCGGTCCGATCAGGCCGTGAAATTCGTTTTCGGCGATCGACAGTGCAGCACCATTTAGCGCGGTCAGCTTGCCGAAGATCTTGACGATGCCGGAGGCTTCAAGCAGCGCCATCACGCTTTTCCCTGCGGCGGCCGGCCGAAATCGCCGATCCGCTCGCGCTTTGTCAGGATCAGGCTGATAAGTCCGGCCGGGCGGAACAAGATGACCAGCAACAGCAAGATACCCAGAATGATCGGCCAAATATCCTGATACGAATTCGACAGCCAGAAGCTCAGCGACTCGATCACCAACGTACCGATCACGGCGCCGATCAACGTTCCAGAGCCGCCGAACAGAACATAGAGCACGACTTGCGTGGACATCACGACGCCGAGAATGTTGGGCCAGACGAAGCCTTCGTGAAAAGCATAAAGACTGCCGGCGAGTCCAGCGATCGCGCCAGCGAACGAGAAGATAATCGCCTTGAGATGCTGCACCTGGTAGCCGAAAAATGATATGCGCTGTTCGTTCTCGCGCAAGCCAGCCAATGCCAAGCCAAATTGCGAGCGCGTCAGAAACCGACACAGCAGATAGACCGCAACAAGAAAGCCTGCAGCGACATAATAAAAGGCCGGGCCTTCGGTGAGATCGAAACTGCCGATCGACATCGGCGGGATCGACGGGATGCCGTTCTGGCCGCCAAGATAATACCAGCCGCGTGCCAGCCGATCGACAGCATAAGACCCGGTGAGCGTACCCAGCGAAACGAAAATGACGCTGGACGGATGACGGCCGAGCAGAAGAAAACCACCGAGCAGCAACGCGAAGGTAAACCCGACCAATATGCCTGCCGGAAGGACGATCACCATCGCCGTGATGCCGAGATCGCGCGCCAGCAACGCGACACCATAGCCAGCCGAGCCGAAAAAGACGGCCTGGCCGAAACTCATGATGCCGGCATAGCCCCACACCAAATCGAATGACAGCGCGAACAGGCACAGGATGAGCACGCGCGTCGCGTAGACCGTGAGGTAATCCTGCAACACGAGCGGCAGCAACGCGATGATCGTGAGAACGGTGAGTTCGATGAGCGGCAGCTTCATCGAGCGTGCCGCCCTGATGCGTGTCATCCAAGACGCCTCCACCGGCCCGGGCATGCTCTGGGCAACAGAGCAAACCGGAACGGAGTCGGCGATGGACGAATTGGAATCGCGCGTGGTCAAGACCTCAGCATTCCTTCGGATCGACGAGACCGTTACTACGCGCGACAATTTCGTATTTTCCGCCCTTGGCGACGGCCGTGTACATGTTCATCTTGCAGTGGCGCTTGCCGGGCACCATCTCGGCGGGTCCGCCCGGACCTTCCGCGATCTTGGCATGATCGAGCGCTGCGGCCACGGCATCGCGATCGACCTTGCCGGCTTCCTTGACGGCCGCTTCCCACAGCTTCAACCCGCGATAGGTGCCGGTCGCGGCACTTCCCGCGGCAAGCAGGAACGTGCCGGGAAACTGCTTGTCGTAGGACGCTTGAATCTTGGCGGTAGCGGCATCTTCCGGTGTCAAAGCCCGGAAATAATCGAGGCATGTCGCGAGACCTTCGATTTCGTTTGCTTGATTGATGCCCAAAGTGTTTTCGTCGTAATAGACGCAAGACAGCCGTCCGCCGTTCTTGATGAATCCTGCCTCGTAGAGCTGTTTGAAGAACGGTCCGACACCGGGCGGAATGATCGTGTTGAACACGACGTCGACCTTGTTCGAGATCACGCGGTTCACGGTCGCGCTGAAATCGATTTGATCGAGCGGATAGTATTCTTCGAACACCACTTCACCGCCATTGGCCTCGATCACCTTTCGGGCGTAAGCGTTCAGGGTGCGAGGCCAGACATAATTCGCGCTGGGCATAGCGAAACGCTTGCCGCCGTTCTTGATCAACCATGGAATGAATTCGTCGCATTGCTGTGCCGGCGTCGGCCCGGTGCAGAACAGATAGGGCGTGCACTCCTTGCCTTCGTAAAGCTGCGGATAGATGTAAAGCGTCTTGCCGCGTGCGACGATGACATCCTTGATCGCGTTGCGCATCGAACTCGTCACGCCGCCGAGCACCATATCGACCTTGTCGCGCTGAATCAGCTTGCGAACGTTGCCGACCGCAACCGATTCATTCGAGGCGGTGTCTTCGATGAACAGTTCGATCGGGCGCCCCAACAGCCCGCCGGCATCGTTCATCTCCTTGATCAGCATGCGCGCGACGTTGGCGTCGGCGTTGCCGGCATAGGCGATCGGCCCCGTGAGATCCGTCGCGATGCCGACCTTGATCGAGCCGGCCTGCGCGTTCGCCCATTCCGGACGCACCACCCAGCTCCCGACACCCGTAGCGATTGCGGTGCCGAGCAAGCCGGCTTGGGATAGAAAACGGCGGCGACTGAGATTGCTGTCATTGACCATCGGACTAAACCCCTTTTCCAGACAAAAGACCCTGAGGCCGAAACTTGATGAAAGCGATCGCGAGAACGAAGACGAGCACGTCGGCAATGACGGGCGAGATCACCCACGGCAGCGCCGCGCTGAGGGTCCCGATAATTCCTGCGCCCACGACCGGCCCTGCAAAGGAACCGACGCCACCGACCATGACCGCGACAAAGCCCTGAATCAGGAAGCGGATGCCGAGATCGGCAAACAGCGTGAACACCGGCACGATCAGCGCGCCTGCGAGCCCTGCAAGCGCCGCACCAAAGGCGAAAGTCGCGCCGTAGATCGCATTTGTCGAAATGCCGGATGCGCGCGCCAATGCCGGATTTTCCAGCGAGGCCCGGATGCGCAAGCCGAAGGCCGTGCGTGCGATTAGGAGATAAGTACCCGCCATCACGACGCCTGTGACGATGATGATCGTGAGCCGCCA
>JANMAN010000304.1:0-1700 GCA_031359885.1 Tardiphaga sp.
CGTGATTGGCGCTCGCCATGGAATACGCCCGCAGCAGCGGACGCCCATCGACCTCCAGCCCGATCATCGCGAACTGCCCGTTCTGGAAACGAAATCCCGAGCTGCGGGTGGCGGTAAAGCTGAACAGCGTGTCGGTCCAATGCTGAACGGACAGAACTTTCTCTCGATGAAAGGCACTCATAAGATTTCTTCTACCCGGTTCGACATCCGAAGAATATTTGACCCCTCGCGTGCAATGCGGGAAGTTATTCAAATATCACGCGATTTCGTATTTATTCACCTAAACCATATCGGCCGCTAGTCAAGCAGCGTGTGGCCGCTAATTGCGGAGCGATCATGGCGTGGGAGGCTGTTTATCGCACTATTTCCGCACACCATTAACGAGCGACCCGACGCCGTCAGGTGGTCGCGAGACGACAGGGATGGTTCAACGCAGGCGTTAACTGAGCTCGATCGCGTCGTTGCGATCGATCGCAACCGACAGCGCCGGATCGATCATGTACGTCGTGCGCTGGGGGGCCGTCGTCACCTCGCCCAATAAACCATCGATGGCGAAGCGCCCTTCCGGACTCCAGGCATGCACGGCCGCGACCACGATCTCGACATGCTGCCCCGTCGATCGATACGGCAGATAAATCTGCTCCATCGTCACCGGACAGCCGTCGCGATCGGCCAATTGCAGAATCGAACACAGCGGCAGACCATGCGAAAGGCACGCATCCCAAACCGGACGCGCCATCTGCGAGAGCTTGGGATCCATCGACTCGCGCAGATAACGTCCGCCCAAACGCCGATCGAAAATCCGATCGAGCCGGGATCCGGCCGACCGGCAGTAAATCAGGGCGTCGCTGCCATGGCCATGCACCTCCGCGATCAGGAGGTCGGCGGAATCGCCGGCGCGTTCGTCGGGCACGAAATCGGAAAAATGCGGAAGCGCGTCGGCGCGCCGGGCGCGGGTCCAGTCCTTGATGAGACTGACGTGTCGGATCGAGCGGACGACACCGGGCTGGGCGCGCGGGAAGTTCATTAAAGGACGCCTGTCATCGCAATTGATGGAGTCATGGAGCGAAAAGATAGACCGTCTGAAATGCTTGCAATAATCGGTCCGCTGCATTGCGGCGGCGCAGCCTTATCATGTCATCAGCGGAGTCGTCACCAGCATCTTTGCTGCCTGCGGAGCATACGGGCATAAATCATTGGCAGCCGCCGCTCTGTCGTGTTCATAACACTTGAGCGACAACGGATTTCGGCCATGCGCGACCTTCGCGAGATACGCAGCGGCAAGTTGACAAGTTACCCGGATCAGGCCGTCTACGCCGAATTCGCCGCGTCGACGTTCGGGCTTGTTTTCACACCCGTCGACGGCGGCAGCGGGCTCGCCTTTTCCGTCGCATCCGAGCATCGGCGCCTCTGGTTCGGAGGCGGACGTTGCTCATATTTTCCACAGAACAATGCGACCGCGGCAACGCTTGCCGCGGATAAATATCTCAGCGCGATCGTGTTGGAGCACGCTGGAGTAGCGACGCTTCGCGGTAGCTACTTCTTCCTGCATGACCGCCATCGCGCGCACCGCCCCGCGGGCCACTAACGCGCCGTTGCCTTCGGCTTTCTGCATGCCCTCGGCGGCACGGCCTTCGTCAAGCCGCTGATGGGATCGCGTGGCGTTTTCGCGCAAGCCATCGACAGCGAGAACGAACTGC
>JANMAN010000510.1:0-10285 GCA_031359885.1 Tardiphaga sp.
GTCGCGGTCGCGCAACCGGCGTTGGCAGGCGGGGCAGGCGTATCGCAGGCCTCATTGACGGTCCTGAGCACGCAGGCGGCGCTACGCGAGATCCAGCAGACGCCGGGCGGCGTCGCCATCGTGCCGGCCGAGGCCTACAAGAATTCGACCGTCGCCAACACCATCAAGGACATTCTGGATTACGTGCCCGGCGTGTTCGCGCAGCCGAAATGGGGTGACGACACGCGGCTGTCGATCCGCGGCTCCGGCCTGTCGCGCAATTTCCATCTGCGCGGCGTGCAGCTTTACATGGACGGCATCCCGATCAACACGGCGGACGGCTACGGCGACTTTCAGGAGATCGATCCGACCGCGTATAAATTCGTCGAAGTCTACAAAGGCGGCAATGCGCTGCGCTTCGGCGCGAACTCGCTCGGCGGCGCAATTAATTTCGTCACGCCGTCCGGCCGCGATCCGTTCACCAACGTCGTGAGCCTCGACGCGGGCGCGTTCGGCTTTCGCCGTTTGCAAGCCTCGACCGGCGGCGTCAACGGCGCGTGGGACGGTTTCGTCACGGCATCGACGCAGGCCGCCGATGGGTTTCGCGATCACAGCGAAGGGCGCGCGACGCGCGTCAGCGGCAACGTCGGATATCGCGTCAACGAGGATGTCGAGACGCGCTTTTATGTCAACGCAAACGACGTGCGGCAGCGCATTCCCGGCACGGTGACGAAGGCGTCCGCGCTGACATCGCCGGAGACGGCGGCCGCAGGCAACGTCGCGCTCGACCAACAACGCAACATCGATACGGTTCGACTTGCCAACAAAACGACCGTGCGATTGGACAATACGATCGTCGAGTTCGGCGCGTTCGGGGTCGATCGCCATCTGATGCATCCGATTTTTCAGTGGCTGGATTATCGCTATCAGGATTACGGCGCCTTCGCGCGCGCGACGGACGATCGCTTCATTGGCGGCTATCGCAACCGCTTCGTCGTCGGCATCAATGTGCTGAACGGGTCGATCAACAATCAGCAATTCGTCAACGTCGCGGGCCAGAAGGGGGCGCTGGCGTCGTCGTCGATCGATCGGTCGCGCAACGTATCGGTTTACGCGGAAAATTCGTTCTATGTCGTGCCTGCGTTGGCGATCGTGGCCGGCACGCAATTTTTGCACGCGACGCGCAATCGTCAGGATCGTTTCCTGAGCGACGGCAATCAGTCGGGTGCCACGGAGTTCAATCTGTGGAGTCCCAAAGCGGGTCTGCTGTGGCAGGTCGATCCGACGTCGCAGGTGTTTGCGAATGTCTCGCGCAGTGCCGAGGTGCCGAGCTTCGGCGAAAGCGCATCGGGGCCGGGCATTCCGACGATCCCGTTCACCAGCATCCGGCCGCAGCGCGCGACGACTTATGAGATCGGCGCGCGCGGCAATCGCGCAGATGTGCGCTGGGAACTGACCGGTTACCGCGCGGAGATCAAGGACGAGCTGCTATGTCTCTACAGCGCGTTCGGCAATTGCAACGTCACCAATGCCGGCCGCACGGTGCATCAGGGCTTGGAAGCCGGAGCGGGCGTGGCGATTTTCAGGGAGATGTTCGTGCGTGGCGATGCGCCCGACAAATTGTGGTTGAACGTCGCCTATACGCTGAACGATTTTCGCTTCGACAATGATGCGCTGTTCGGCAACAACGTCTTGCCGGGCGCGCCACGCCATTATCTGCGCGCCGAAGTTCTCTACAAGCATCCAACCGGATTTTATGTCGGGCCGAATCTGGAATGGGTGCCGCAGGCGTATTTCATCGATAGCGCAAATACGACGACGGCGGACGCCTATGCACTGTTCGGCCTCAAGGCCGGCTTCGATGCCGGTGGACCTGTGTCTGGCTATGTCGAGGCGCGCAACATCGCCGATCGCAAATACATCGCGTCGTCGAGCATCATCGACCGCGCCAACGCGACGTCGGCGCTGTTCGAGCCGGGCTCGGGCCGCGCCGTCTATGCCGGCGTGAAGTATCGCTTTTGACGACACTCCGTCGTTCCGGGGCTCGGACGCCACTCGGCGGACGAGAACCCGGAATCTCATCAAGATGAACATGATGGGATTCCGGGTTCGCATGCGGCAATAGCCGCCTGCGCCCCGGAATGACTCCCTTTATCCAAAGAACGAAAGGACACAGACATGACGAAAATTTCAAGACGCATGATGACCGGTTTGACGTTTGCGGCGATCGCTTTCGCGACGATGGCGCAGGCGCATGAATTCAAGGTCGGCGATCTCCAGATCGGCCATCCCTGGACGCGCGAGACGCCCGGCGGCGCGAAGATCGCCGGCGGCTATCTCAGTGTCACTAACAACGGCAAAGAGGCCGACCGGCTGATCGGCGGTACATTCGAAGCATCGGAACGTCTCGAAATTCATGAGATGAAGGCCATTCCAAACTTGGAGGGCGTGATGATGATGCGTCCGCTCAACGATGGCATCGACATCAAGCCCGGCGAGACGATCAAGCTCGCGCCGGGTGGCGTGCATCTGATGTTCCTCGATCTCAAGCGCCCGCTGAAGAAGGACGACATGGTCAAGGGCCAGTTGCAGTTCCAGAAGGCCGGCAAGGTCGATGTCGAATTCAAAGTCGATGCGATCGGCGCATCGGCCCCGACCGGCGGCCATAAGCATTGAGGGTTGAGTTCGTCATGCCCGGCCGATTGACCATGCGCGGTCATTCCGGGACGCAGGCGGCTCTTGCCGCATGCGAACCCGGAATCTGGTCAAGATAAACATGATGAGATTCCGGGTTCGCTTGCGCTATCGCGCATCGCGCCCCGGAATGACGGCTGTCGGGGACGGCGGCTGCCCTTGTCTTTTCTCGGCCGATCCGGTTTCACTGCGGAATCCGTTGCCCGCAACCGAGTCCAAAACCAAATTCAAGGCGCTCCCATGCGATTGTCGCGTTTCTTCCTGCCGATCCTCAAGGACACCCCGCGCGACGCGGAGATCGTCTCGCATCGGTTGATGCTGCGCGCGGGCATGATGCGGCAGGAGGCGGCCGGCATCTATGCCTGGCTGCCGCTTGGCCTGCGCGTGCTGAAAAACATCGAGCGTATCGTGCGCGAGGAACAGGAGCGCGCCGGCGCGATCGAATTGTTGATGCCGACGCTGCAACTGGCCGATTTGTGGCGCGAGAGCGGCCGTTACGACGCCTACGGGCCGGAGATGCTGCGCATCCAGGATCGCCACAAGCGCGAATTGCTGTACGGGCCGACCAACGAGGAAATGATCACCGAGATTTTCCGCGCCTATGTGAAAAGCTACAAGGCGCTGCCGCTAAATCTTTATCACATCCAGTGGAAATTTCGCGACGAGCAACGGCCGCGATTCGGCGTGATGCGCGGTCGCGAATTTCTGATGAAGGACGGCTATTCGTTCGACATCGACGAGGCCGCCGCCAGACGCGCCTACAACCGCATGTTCGTCGCTTATCTGCGCACGTTCGAGCGCATGGGGCTGAAGGCCATTCCGATGCGCGCCGAGACCGGTCCGATCGGCGGCGATCTCACGCACGAATTCATTATCCTTGCCGAAACCGGCGAGTCGGCGGTCTATTGCAGCAGCGACGTGCTCGATCTGCCGGTGCCCGGCGCCGATGTCGATTACGACAGCGATCTCACGGCAATCATCGATCAGTGGACCACGGCCTATGCCGCAACCGAGGACGTGCATGACGCCGCGCGCTTCGAGAGCGAGGTGCCGGAGGCCAAGCGGATGCAGAAGCGCGGCATCGAGGTCGGGCAGATTTTCTATTTCGGCACGAAATATTCGGACTCGATGAAGGCGCTGGTGGCGGGGCCCGACGGCGTCGATGTGCCAGTTCACAGCGGCTCCTACGGCGTCGGCGTATCGCGGCTCGTCGGTGCGATCATCGAGGCCAGCCATGACGACAACGGCATCATTTGGCCGGAGAGCGTCGCGCCGTTCAAGGTCGCGCTGCTGAATCTGAAGCAGGGCGACGCCGCCTGCGACGCGGCTTGCGTGCAACTCTACGAGGCGCTGACCGGGCAGGGCGTCGAGGTGCTGTACGACGACACCGACCAGCGCGCCGGCGCGAAGTTCGCGACCGCCGATCTGATCGGCATTCCGTGGCAAGTGCTGGTGGGGCCGAAGGGCCTCGCCGACGGCAAGGTCGAGTTGAAGAAGCGAGCCGATGGTTCGCGGGACAGCATTGCGATCGGCGATGTCGTGGCGCGGTTGGTGGGGTAAGCTATAGCTCCGTCATTCCGGGGCGCGTTCGCCTCTTGGCGAAAGCGAACCCGGAATCTTATCAAGATGAACATGATGAGATTCCGGGCTCTCGACCGGCGATAGCCGGCCGAGCCCCGGAATGACGATTGATCGCCCGCCATCTTTCCACCGCTCGCATCCGCCATTTGCAATCATGACAAGCGAATTCGCCGAATCGTGTGCTAATTCGAGCAATGGATGATGCCATGAGCGAGCCAGTTCGGACCCGACCCTTCGCGCCCTTCGAGTGGCTGCTGTCGGGGCGCTATCTGCGTGCGCGGCGCAAGGAAGGCTTCATCTCGGTCATCGCCGGATTTTCGTTTCTCGGAATCATGCTCGGCGTCGCCACGCTGATCATCGTGATGGCGGTCATGAACGGCTTCCGCAAGGAACTGCTCGGCAAGATCCTCGGCCTCAACGGCCACATCCTCGTGCAGCCGCTGGAAAGCCCGCTGACCGACTGGAAAGAGGTCGCCGACCGCATCAGCGGCATCAAGGGCATCCGTCTTGCCGCGCCCGTCGTGGACGGGCAGGCGCTGGGATCATCGCCGTTCAACGCCTCCGGCGTGTTCGTGCGCGGCATCCGCTCCGACGATCTCAACAAGCTCACCTCGATCGCCAACAACATCAAGCAGGGCACGCTGGAGGGCTTCGACGACGGGCAGGGCATCGCGATCGGCCGCAGGCTCGCCGATCAATTGTCGATCCGGGCCGGCGATAGCGTCACGCTCGTCGCACCACGCGGCGCGGTGACGCCGATGGGCACGACGCCGCGCATCAAGCCCTACAAGGTCGCGGCCGTGTTCGAGATCGGCATGTCCGAATATGACGGCACGTTCGTCTTCATGCCGCTTGCCGAGGCGCAGGCCTATTTCACCCGATCCTCCGACGTGACCTCGATCGAGGTCTATACGGACAATCCGGACAAGGTCGACGGTTACCGCAAAGCCGTCACCGAAGCCGCCGGACGGCCGATCTACCTGGTCGACTGGCGACAGCGCAATTCGACGTTCTTCAATGCGTTGCAAGTCGAGCGCAACGTGATGTTCCTGATCTTGACCCTCATCGTTTTGGTCGCCGCGCTCAACATCGTGTCGGGCCTCATCATGCTGGTGAAGGACAAGGGCAGCGACATCGCGATCCTGCGTACGATGGGGGCCTCGCAAGGCTCGATCATGCGGATATTCCTGATTACGGGCGCCGCAATCGGCGTGGTCGGCACCATCACGGGCTTTATCGTCGGCCTCGTGGTCTGCCTGAACATCGAGTCGATCCGGCAATTCATCTCGTGGCTGACATCGACCGAGTTGTTTTCGCCCGAACTGTATTTTCTTTCCAAGCTGCCGGCCGAAGTGGATATCGGCGAGACCTCGGCGGTCGTCATCATGGCGCTGACACTGTCGTTCCTCGCGACGTTGTATCCGTCATGGCGCGCGGCGCGGCTCGATCCTGTGGAAGCGTTGCGTTATGAGTGAGACGAAGACCGACCCCGCAGCGGCGG
This sequence comes from Tardiphaga sp., assembly GCA_031359885.1. Taxonomy (GTDB): domain Bacteria; phylum Pseudomonadota; class Alphaproteobacteria; order Rhizobiales; family Xanthobacteraceae; genus Tardiphaga. The sequence continues at coordinate 5,756 of JANMAN010000510.1, forward strand.
ATGCACCGACCGAAGACACGCCGGTGGTTTATCTGCACGACATCAAGCGGCAATACGTGCAAGGCGCGGCGACCCTGACGATCCTCGACAACGCCAATCTGGCGATGTGGGCCGGGCAGTCGGTCGCCTTGGTCGCTCCATCCGGCTCCGGCAAATCCACGCTTTTGCACATTGCGGGATTGCTCGAGCATCCCGACGAAGGCGAGGTCTACGTCGGCGGCACAGCGACCTCGACGTTGTCGGACGCCGAACGCACGCAGATCCGCCGCACCGAGATCGGCTTCGTCTATCAGTCGCACCGGCTGCTGCCGGAATTCTCTGCTTTGGAAAACGTGATGATGCCGCAGATGATCCGCGGGTTGAAGCGCAAGGAAACGGTGTCGCGCGCCACGGAGATTCTCGCTTATCTCGGGCTCGGTGACCGCATCACGCATCGCCCGGCCGAGCTATCCGGCGGCGAGCAACAGCGCGTCGCGATCGCGCGCGCCGTCGCCAACGCGCCGCGTGTGTTGTTCGCGGACGAGCCGACCGGCAACCTCGATCCGCACACTGCCGATCATGTGTTCGGCGCGCTGATGCAATTGGTGAAGGCGACGGACGTCGCGATGCTGATCGCCACGCACAATATGGCGCTGGCGGGCCGGATGGATCGCCGCGTCTCGTTGGAAAACGGCAAGATCATCGAACTGGCGTAGGGGGGCGATAACGCCCACCGCCGTCATGGCCGGGCGAAAACGCCTCTTTGCGTTGGATGACCCGGCCATCCATCTTTTTGCTAATTTAGATGGATCACCGGGTCGGCGGACGTGACGCTGCGCGTCATGTCCTTGCCCGGTGATGACGGCAAAGCTAGGCTTAATACTCCCGCCGCACCCGACGTTCGCGACGCGGGCTGGGGCCCTGTCGGCCGACGAAATACGGATTCTCGATGCATTGCGCAGCGCGTCCGCTGGCCGTCATCTGGCACTGCGCGATCGAAGAATAGCGGCACTCCGTATAGCTGCCGCGCCCGAACACTTGCAGGCATACCGGCACGTCGGGCGGATACATTTGCGCCGATGCAGGCGTCGTCCCAAGCGCGCTGAACCCGGCAAAGCTGGCCGCCGCGATCCCGGCAAGAATGAAAGCGCGCATGATGTCTGATCCTATTATCGTTTGATTCTCGGGCCAACATGAACCAGCGGCTCTCGTTCCCGTCAACGCGCGTCCTCGTGATGGGCGGCTGTTTACGAAGCGTTAAAGCTGCCGACGCCGTCCCCGCTATCCCTGCTTGACGAAAGAACATAAATAGAACATCGTTCTTATTATGTTCTTTCAGAGGGAGGCGGACATGTTGCGGATGTTTGTAGAGGAAGCGGCGGCGCTGGCATCGATCGTCCTGTTCATCGGCATGATCGCGGTGTGGGCGCAGGTGATCCCGCAGCTTTGACGATCGTACTGGGGACAAGCCCGCTTGTCGCCACGAGAGGGCGCGCGGCCGTGGTAGACAGCGACACTATCGTATGTGTCCGCCGCGTCGTGGTGGCCACGGGCTGTCCGGCGTCTGATCCCCGGAGAGCTTGATCCCGAAAGCTCGCAATGCCCAACGCCGGTTTCGTCCATCTTCACGTCCACAGTGCCTATTCGCTGCTGAAGGGATCGATGAAGATCCAGAAGCTCGCGGAATTGGCCAAGGCGGACAAGCAGCCGGCGCTGGCGCTGACCGACACCGACAACATGTTCGGTGCGCTGGAATTTTCCGACAAAGTTGCAGGCTACGGCATCCAGCCGATCGTCGGCTGCGAACTCGCCATCGATTTCGGCGACCTCGACCCCAACGCGCGCAACGCCTTGAACGCGACGCCGGCCCGCATCGTTTTGCTGGCGACGCGCGAGCGAGGCTACCGCAACCTGATGACGCTGAATTCGCGCGCCTTCCTGGAGACGCCGACGCATCAGGCGCCGCATATCAAAGCCGAATGGCTCGACGGCTGTTCGGACGATTTGATCGCGTTGACCGGCGGGCCGGAAGGCCCGATCGCGCTGGCGCTCGGTGCCGATCAAGCCGCGCTGGCCGGCGCGCGCTGCGAGCGGCTGTTGCAGGCGTTCGGCGACCGGTTTTACGTCGAATTGCAGCGCCACGGCGTCGAAAAAGAGCGCCGCACCGAGGCTGGCCTGATCGATCTGGCCTATGCGCGCGGGCTGCCGCTGGTCGCGACCAACGAGCCTTATTTCGCGACCGCCGACGATTTCGAGGCGCATGACGCGCTGCTGTGCATCGCCGGCGGCAGGCTCGTGGCGGACACCGAACGCGAGCAGCTCACGCCTGACCACCGCTTCAAGACCCGCGCCGAGATGGCGGTGCTATTCGCCGATATTCCGGAGGCGCTGGCGTCGACCGTCGAGATCGCCGAGCGTTGTGCGTTCCGGCCCAAGACGCGCAAGCCGATTTTGCCGCGCTTCACGGTCGGGGCGGGCCGCGATGCCGCCGGTGCCGAGAGCGGCGAAGCCGCCGAATTGCGCAGCCAGGCGGAAGAGGGGCTCACGCAGCGCCTTAAAGTGCATGGCGTCTCGCAAGGCATGAGCGAGGAAGATTACCGCGCGCGACTCGACTTCGAATTGAACGTGATCACCCGCATGAATTATGCGGGCTACTTTCTGATCGTCGCCGACTTCATCAAATGGGCCAAGAACGAGGGCATTCCGGTGGGGCCGGGTCGCGGCTCCGGCGCTGGCTCGCTCGTCGCTTATGTGCTGACGATCACCGACCTCGATCCGATCCGCTTCGGCCTGCTGTTCGAGCGATTTCTAAATCCCGAGCGCGTGTCGATGCCCGATTTTGACATCGATTTTTGCCAGGATCGTCGCGGCGAGGTGATCGACTACGTGCAGGATCGCTACGGCCGCGATCAGGTCGCGCAGATCATCACCTTCGGCACGCTACAAGCACGCGGCGTGCTGCGCGACGTCGGCCGCGTGTTGCAGATGCCTTACGGGCAGGTCGACAAGCTGACTAAGCTGGTGCCGAACAATCCGGCCGCACCAGTGACGTTGAAGCAGGCGATCGACGGCGAGCCGAAACTGCAGGCGTTCCGCGACGAAGACCCGGTGGTGGCGCGTGCGTTCGACATCGCGCAGCGCCTCGAAGGCCTGACGCGGCACGCCTCGACGCATGCCGCCGGGATCGTCATCGCGGACCGTCCGCTGAGCGAGCTGGTGCCGCTGTATCGCGATCCGAAATCCGATATGCCGGTCACCCAATTCAACATGAAATGGGTCGAGCCGGCCGGGCTTGTGAAGTTCGACTTCCTCGGCCTCAAGACGCTGACGGTGCTGGATGTCGCCGTGAAGCTGCTGAAGCAGCGCGACATCCATGTCGATCTCGCGACGCTGCCGCTCGACGACGCCAAGAGCTACGAGATGATGGCGCGCGGCGACGTGGTCGGCGTGTTCCAGGTGGAAAGCCAGGGCATGCGGCGGGCGCTGGTGGAGATGCGTCCCGATCGCTTCGAGGACATCATCGCGCTGGTGGCGCTCTACCGGCCGGGCCCGATGGCCAACATCCCGACCTATTGCGCGCGAAAGCACGGCGACGAGGAGCCGGAATATCTGCATCCGATGCTGGAGCCGATCCTGAAGGAGACCTTTGGGGTCATCATCTATCAGGAACAGGTGATGCAGATCGCGCAGGTCATGGCCGGCTATTCGCTCGGCGACGCTGACTTGCTGCGCCGCGCGATGGGCAAGAAAATCCGCTCCGAGATGGAAACGCAGCGTGCGATCTTCGTCGCCGGCGCGGTCAACAACGGCGTCACGAAAGCGCAGGCCGACACGATCTTCGAACTGCTCGCGAAATTCGCCGATTACGGCTTCAACAAAAGCCACGCAGCGGCCTATGCGCTGGTCTCGTATCACACCGCCTATATGAAGGCGCATTATCCGGTCGAGTTCATCGCGGCGTCGATGACGCTGGACATGAGCAACACCGACAAGCTGTCGGAATTTCGCGCCGAGTCTCAACGACTCGGCATCAAGGTCGAAGCGCCGAACATCAATCGTTCGGGACCCACATTCGAGGTCGGCGAGAACACCATCCAGTACGCGTTGGCCGGATTGAAAGGCGTCGGCGGACAGGCGGTCGATTTGATCGTCGCGGCGCGCAAGGACGGGCTGTTCACGTCGCTCGCGGATTTCGCGGCACGGGTCAATCCGCGCGCGATCAACAAGCGCGTCATCGAAAGCCTTGCCGCGGCCGGCGCATTCGACACGCTCGACGCCAATCGCGCGCGCGTGTTTGCAGGTGCTGACGCCATCGTGGCCGCATGCCAGCGCGGTCATGAGGCAGTGACGCTGGGACAAAACGACATGTTCGGCGGCATGGCGGATGCGCCCGCAATCGTGCTGCCGAATATCGAGCCGTGGTTGCCTGCAGACCGCTTGCGCCGCGAATACGACGCCATCGGGTTTTTCCTCTCCGGACATCCGCTCGACGATTACGCGGTCGCGTTGAAACGCCTGCGTGTTCAGTCGTGGAGCGAGTTTTCGCGCGCG
>JANMAN010000307.1:0-1897 GCA_031359885.1 Tardiphaga sp.
CGCAATTCGATCGCCCGCGCGGTGACCGCCCCGTGCGTGGTCGCAGTGACTGGCAGGAGCATCCGCGCAACGACGCGCGCGGTGACGACGATCGTCCGCGTCGCGAAGCGCGTGGTGATGACCGTCCACGTCGCGACGGCGAGGACGATTCCAAGATTTTTGCAAAACGTCCGGCGTTCGGTGGGCGCGGCGAATATCGCGAACGCAAACCTGACGACCGCAAACCGCCGCGCGCGCCTGCCGTCAAAAAGCCAGGCGAACGCATCGCCAAGATCGTCGCCCGTGCAGGTCTGTGCTCGCGTCGCGACGCCGAGGACTGGATCACGCAGGGCCGCGTTGCAGTGAACGGCCGCGTGATCAATTCTCCGGCGCTCGACATCACCACGCGTGACGTCGTCACCATCGACGGCAAGCCGTTGCCTGCGCCCGAGCGCACGCGGCTGTTCATGTTTCATAAGCCGCGCGGGCTGATGACGACGCATTCCGATCCCGAGGGTCGGCCGACCGTGTTCGATAACCTGCCAGACGGTTTGCCGCGCTTGATCTCGATCGGCCGGCTCGATTTCAACACCGAAGGCCTGCTGTTGCTCACCAACGACGGCGGCCTCGCGCGCACACTCGAATTGCCCGACACCGGCTGGCTGCGGCGCTATCGCGTCCGCGCGCATGGCGAGGTCACGCAGGCGCAACTCGACGAACTCCGCAACGGCGTCGAAGTCGACGGCATCAAATACGGCTCGATCGATGCGCAGCTCGAACGCGACAAGGGCGCCAACGTCTGGCTCGTCTTCGCGATCCGCGAAGGTAAAAATCGCGAGGTGCGCAACGTGCTCGCGCATCTCGGTCTCGAAGTGAACCGCCTGATCCGCATTTCCTATGGTCCGTTCCAACTGGGCGAGATCGAAGAAGGGCAGGTCGAGGAAGTGAAGACGCGCGTGCTGCGCGAACAACTCGGCGAGAAGATCGCGGCCGCATCGGGTGCCGATTTCGCACGGCAATTGCCGAGCAAGGGCGACGTGTCCGACGATCCCGTCGTCGCGAAGAAGACGCCGCTCAAGCGCAGTACGGTGGAGGACCGCAAGGGCCGCCGCGTGCTGGTGCAACGCGCGGGCTCCGAAGATGCGCGCGCGCGCAACGAAGACGAGGCGGGTGGTTACGGCCCGGCGAAGCGACCGAAGCGCGGCTATCACGGCAAGCGCGATCTCGCGCCGCGTAAGGATTGAGCGATGCGCCGGTTGTTCGATGGTGCCACGTCGGCGCGGCTCGCACCTGAAGGCCGAACCAATTGGTTCGGCGGGGACCACGCTTCAGCGGATCGCCCCTAATGCGCGTCGTCGGCGGGCGGCTGCGCGGCTGCAATATCGCGTCGCCTCAGTCGCAGGAGATTCGTCCGACGCAGGATCGGCTGCGCGAGTCGCTGTTCAACATCCTGGCGCATGGCTACGGCAACCCGATCGTCGATGCGCGCGTGCTCGACCTGTTCGCAGGCACCGGTGCGCTCGGCATCGAGGCGGTTTCGCGCGGCGCGGCTTTCACGCTGTTCGTCGACAACGGCGCCGAGGCACGCGCGCTGTTGCGCAACAATGTCGAGTCGCTCGGTCTCGGCGGCGTCACGAAAGTCTATCGCCGCGACGCGACCAATCTCGGCCCTGCGCATCCGGTCGAGCCGTTTTCGTTGGCGTTTCTCGATCCGCCTTACGGCAAAGGTTTTGCCGACCAAGCGTTGGCGTCGTTGCGCGATGGCAAATGGCTGACGCCTGAGGCGCTGGTCGTGGTCGAAGAAAGCACCTCGGCGGCGATCGAAGCGCCGGAGGGTTATGAGGAAATCGAACGCCGTGCGTATGACGATACGGAGTTCGTGTTTCTGCGAGCGACTTAACTCACACGCGGCGTCATC
>JANMAN010000524.1:0-1681 GCA_031359885.1 Tardiphaga sp.
GCGCCGACCACGACGACATCGAAGGCCTTGGCTGGATTAGGTCGACTGGCGGTTTGAGTTTGAATCGCGGACATCGTCGCGCTCCCTTTTGATCTTGATTTGTTGCCTCCAGTAATGAACCGGACGCGCGAAAGCGCAAGCGTGTTTTCGCGGCGCAGGATCGAGCCGTCGCCTCGGCGATCGCCGAGGCCGACGCGCTAGACGTGCAGAAATCTGTCCTTGACGCTGGCATCGCTTTTCAGCGCCGCGCTATCGCCGGTCCAGACCACGCGTCCCTTTTCGATGATGACGTGGCGATCCGCGAAAGCCGCCAGCGCATCGACATTCTTGTCGATGACGAGGATGGATTGCTGTTGCGCCTTGAGTGCTTTGAGGCAGGTCCAGATTTCGGCGCGGATCAGCGGCGCGAGACCTTCGGTCGCTTCGTCGAGAATGAACAATTTCGGATTGGTCATCAGCGCGCGGCCGATCGCGAGCATCTGCTGCTCGCCGCCTGACAATTGCGTGCCGAAATTGCCGCGTCGTTCTTTAAGCCGCGGAAATAAGTCGTAGACCGACTGAAGCGTCCAGCGCGCTGGCTTGTCGCGTGCCGCCGCCGTCGCGATTAGGTTTTCTTCCACGGTGAGCGTCGGGAAAATCTGCCGGCCTTCCGGCACCAGCCCGATGCCGCATTGCGCGATTTTGTAGGACGGCAAGCCGATCAGCGGCTTGTCGTTGAAACTCACCTGGCCGCCGGTCGGCTTGATCAGGCCCATGATCGCGTTGATCGTCGTCGTCTTGCCCATGCCGTTGCGGCCGAGCAGCGTCACGACCTCGCCTGTGCCGATGTTGAGCGAGACATCGAACAGCACTTTCGCCGCGCCGTATCCCGCTTGCAGATTCGCCACCGACAGCATCACGCTTCCTCGCCGAGATAAGCGGCGCGGACGTCCGCGTTGGCGCGGACCTCTTGCGGCAAGCCCGAGGCGATGATGCGGCCATACACGAGGACCGAGACGCGGTCGGCCAGCGCGAACACCGCATCCATGTCGTGTTCGATCAGCACGATCGGCAATTCGCGGCGCAACTCTTTCAGCGTGGCGACAAGCCGCTGTGCTTCTTCGTGGCTCGCGCCGGCGAGCGGCTCGTCGAGCAGCAAGAGTTTCGGCTGTGCGGCCAGTGCGATGGCCAATTCGAGCTGGCGCTTTTCGCCATGCGACAGCAGCCCGGCCGTGAGATGCGCCCGCGCGGCGAGCCCGAAGCGAGTCAGCAGTCCCATGGCGATGTCGTTCAACTTGCGCTCGGCCGACGCATTGCCGAAAAAACTGAAGCTCGATCCGTCGCGCGCCTGCGCCGCCAGCGCAACATTCTCCAGCGCTGAAAATCGCGGCAGGATCGACGTGATCTGAACCGAGCGCACCAGCCCGAGCCGCGCGCGCGCGTCCATCGGCAGATGCGTGACATCCTCGCCCATGAAGACGACGCGGCCGGAGTCCGGCTGCGCCAGTCCCGAGAGTTGGTGAATCAGCGTCGTCTTGCCCGCGCCATTGGGGCCGATGATCGCATGCAATTCGTTGTCGGCGATGTCGAGGCTGACATCGTCGGTCACTTTGAGCGCGCCATAGCTCTTGCGCAGATGCTCGATGCGGAGCGGGATCATTTGCCGCCTCCGACCAATCCGGTCAGGCCGCCGCGCACGAAC
>JANMAN010000565.1:0-4602 GCA_031359885.1 Tardiphaga sp.
TAATGTACGCTAACCTTTTGGCCGGGATGGTGGGGGCGTGCGTGCGGGGATACATTTTGTCTTTGCGTGGTGGGGGGGGACCTGGGCTCCTCGTATCGACCGCGACGAAGCGGTCCAGTCTTTCTTATCCAAACTGGATTGCTTTGCCGAAAGAAGCATCGGCGAAACGGCCGACGCTTCTCCGGCTCGCAATGACGGACCAGACCGCAGTTTCGCCATCCGGTTGACGCTGCACCGGCAACGGTATGAGATGCCTGCAAAACGGCGTGGCCCGCCAAGATTGGTTGAAGGCACGCGCGAGGCGGAGGACATCAGATGGCGGACAACAAAAACGATCCGGTCGAGCTATGGCGGACCATGGTCGGCGAGATGGAAAAGGGCTTCAACGCCTTCGCCAACCAAGCGATGGCATCGCCTGAATTTTCCAAGGTCGTCAATCAGGCCGGCAGCGTCACCGCGGGCGCCCAGAAGCAGATGGGCGACATGATGGAGAAGTACCTCGCCGGCATGAATCTGCCGAGCCGCGCCCAGATGACGGCTTTCGGCGAACGCCTCGCTGCGATCGAAAGCCAGATGGCGGAGGTCGTGTCCATCCTGCGCGACATGCGTGCCGACAGCGGCGCAGCCCCGTCGGGTCACACGCCGCCGAAGCCGCCGCGAACCAGGCGTCCGCCGGCCAAAGTCGGAGGCGGCGCATGAATGGCGCGTCCCCCGGCGCCGGCCCCGCCGTCGATTTCGCGGCGATCCCCGAGCGCATTCAGAACGAGGTGCAGCGCGCGATCCAGCGCAGCATCAAGGGCGTCGAATACATCGCCTCGAGCGGCCCGACCCTCGGCGCGACTCCCAAGGACGTGCTGCATTCGCGCGGCACGATGAAGCTCTATCACTATCGGCCGATGACCGACGAAATCTACCGCGTGCCGATTCTGATCGTGATGGCGACGACCAATCGCGGCTACATCCTCGATCTCGTGCCGGGCCAGAGCTTCATCGAATTTCTGCTCAAGCGCGGCTACGACGTCTACATGCTGGACTGGACCGCGCCGACGCCGGAAGAGAAAAACCTGCGGATGGAGGACTATGTCCTCGACTTCATCCCGGATGCGATCCGCCGCGTGCAAAAGGATTCCGGCGAGACCGATGTCAGCCTGATCGGCTATTGCTTCGGCGGCGTGCTTTCGACGCTGTACGGCTCGATCTTCCCGGATGGGCCGATGAAGAATTTGATCTGCTTCACCACGCCGGTCGATTTCCGCGAGATGAAGCTGTTCTCGAACTTTTCCGATCGGCGTTATTTCGATGTCGATCGTCTCGTCGATAGCGTCGGCAACGTGCCGCCGGAGATGATCCTCACCTCGTTCGAGATGCTGCGGCCGGCGTCGCGCATCGCCGGGCAGGTTCAGCTCTGGGAAAACATCTGGAATGACGAGTTCGTCAAAAGCTACCGGATGTTCGACCGCTGGGCGACCGACACGCTGCCGCTCGCCGGCGAATATTTCCGCACCATCACCAAAGATCTGATGTGGGACAACAAGCTGTTCACCGACACGATGTCGGTCGGCGGCAAGCCGGCCAATCTCGGCGCCATCAAAGTGCCGATCCTGCACGCCGTCGCCGAACACGACCACATCGTGCCTTACGAGGCGGCGAAGCATCTCATCGCGAAAGTCGGCTCGACCGATAAGCAGGAGGTGGTCCTGAAGGGCGGCCACGTCAGCCTCGTCGCCGGCGCAAACGCGATCAAACGGCTGTGGCCGAAACTGGATTCCTGGTTGGGTGAAAGATCGACATGAGCATCAGCGACGCAATTTCAAAACGGAACTACCCGCGTTACGTCTCCACGCCGGCGGGCCAGATCGAATTTCACGTGATGACGCAGGCCGACGAATCCGCCGTGCTCAAATTCGCGCAACAATTGCCGGTGCACGATCTGTTGTTTCTGCCGCGTAACATCAGCGAGCCGAAGGTGCTGTCGGCTTGGGTCAAGGAGATCGAGCGCGGCGCGATCGTCAGCATCCTTGCGCTGCGCAACACCGAAGTGGTCGGATGTGGCACGCTCGTCCGCGATCCGCATTCCTGGTCGCCGCATGTCGGCGAAATCCGCATGGTGGTTTCGACCGACGTGCGCGGGCAGGGCGTCGGCCGGATGCTTTCGCAGGAGACTTTCGCGCTGGCACTGTCGTCCGGCCTCGAGAAGATGATGGTGCAAATGACAGTGGACCAGACCGGAGCCATCACGCTGTTCGAGGGCCTCGGCTTCAAGGCCGAAGCCCTGCTGCGCGACCACGTCCGCGACATCGATGGGCGCACCCACGACATCGTTGTTCTCGGCCATAATGTCGGGCGGGTGCAATCCCAACTCGAGGCCTACGGGGTCGCGGGTGCCGTCGACGCCTGATCGTTGCCGCGGCAACTTCTGCCTGTTCGTACGGCACATCACGCGTTTGTGATATCGCAGTGCAGCAAACATATTGCACTGCACTGGTTAATGTGGCATCAGAAGACACCCCGGGCCAACCGGACGGGGGCGAGCCAATCGCTCAAATCAGAGGATGGAGATACGCACATGACCGATCACAGCCAGACCGCCATCAACACCATGACCGACAGCGTCAAGCAGGCGTTTGCGCCGATGACCGACGCCCTCAAGAACATCGACGTTCCGGAAGCCGCGCGCGATTTCGTCAAGCGCGCCGCCTCGACCGCCAAGGACCGCGCCGCCGACCTGCACACGGGTTCGGAAAAGGTGACGTCCGCGATCGAGACCAGCGTGTCCAACTCCGTGAGCGAAGTCGCCAAGATCACCCGCAACATTCAGCAGGCGATGTACAACGATGTCGCGGCCTACTTCTCGGGCATCGAAAAGCTGGCCTCTGCGAAGTCGCTGAGCGAAGCCGCGCAGATCCAGACCGAGATGGTCAAGTCCGCCGGCGAAGTGCTCGCCGCCCGCGCCAAGTCGACGACCGAATATCTGAGCAAGGCCGTCGCCGACAGCGCCAAGTCCGCGCAGGACAATTTCTCGAAGGTCGCGTCCTACGCCAAGACCGCTTAATCGGTTTTCGCTGAGTGATAATGTCGAAGGCCCGCGCAAGCGGGCCTTCTTTTTTGCTCGCGGTAAGCGCCGTCATCCTGAGGTGCGAGCGACCTCATGTGTAGCGAGCCACCAAGGATGGCGGTTGATCTGTTTTCAGCCCTACTTCGAGGCGCGCTGCAAGAGCGCGCGCACCTCAGGATGACGGCGCGATGCGTTGCGCGCTAGTGTCTCTCCATCATCGCTCGCAATGAATCGATCTCATGCCCGCATCCGCCTTCATGCCGAACGCCGCTGATCTCGCCCGCGCCGCCGATCTGCGTCGCATCAAGATGCTGGCGACGTCGGTGCTGGTCGCGACCCTTGTGATCTTCATCGTCGCGCGAATGCTGTTGCCGATTCATCCCGCGTTCGGCTTTCTCGCGGCCTTTGCGGAAGCCGCCACCATCGGCGGCCTTGCCGACTGGTATGCGGTGGTCGCGTTGTTTCGCCGGCCGCTGGGCCTGCCGATCCCGCACACGGCGATCATTCAGGCCAATCAGCATCGTATCGCCGACAAGCTCGGCGAATTCATCGAGACGCATTTTCTCGAAGCCGCGCCGGTCGAAGCGAAACTGCGGCAGATCGATTTCGCCTCCTTCGTCGCCGACTGGTTGCGCGACGCGAAGAAAAGCGCGGACCTCTCGCGATTCGTGCTGCGGATGTTGCCGGACGCCTTGGCTGCCGCCGAGACCTCCGGATTGAAGACGTTCGTGACCCGCCGCGTCGTCGCGCAATTGCAAGCGATCGATCTCGCGCCGCTCGCGGCCGGTACGCTGCGTGGCTTCCTCTCGGAGCGCCGCCATCAAGGCTTGCTCGACGATCTGATGACGGCGCTGCATGAATCCTTGAGCAAGCCGGAAACGCTGGGGACGATCCGCGACAAGATTCGCGACGAACTGCCGACATTGCTGAAGCTCTATCGCACCGATGCGTTTCTGGTGAAGAAGATCGTCGCCTCCGCCGGCGCGTTCTTCGACGACGTCCGCACCGATCCCGCGCATCCGTTTCGCGGCGAATTCGATCGCATGCTGATGTCGTTCGTGGACAAGCTCGGCAGCGACCCGGCCTATGTCGAACGCATCGAGGGTCTGAAGCGCGATCTGTTGGCGCGGCCCGAACTCGCCGACCTCACGCGCACCATCTGGGACAATGTGCGCGGCTTCATCGAGCGCAGCGCCTCGGGCGACGACAATGTGTTGCAGCATCACCTGACAAAGGTTTTCGCGGAAGCCGGCCGTGCGTTGGCTGCCGATAGCGAGATGCGCGCCGAGATCAACAACGGCATCGTGGCCGTCGCCCGCGCCTTCATCGCAGATCAGAAAAGCGGCGTCTCGACGTTCATCGCCGATCAGGTGAAGGCGTGGGACATGCGGCAGTTGATCTCGCTCATCGAGATCAATATCGGCCGCGACTTGCAATACATTCGCTTCAACGGCGCGCTGATCGGCGGGCTCGCGGGGTTGGCGCTGCATACTGTCGAGGTGCTGCTGCGTCTGCCGTGACCACTAGGACACGTCAACTCTGCTGAC
>JANMAN010000631.1:0-8654 GCA_031359885.1 Tardiphaga sp.
CGCGACGGCCTTGGCGTTGTCGCAATGGCGCTGCATGCGCAGCGGCAACGTCTCGATGCCGGTCAGGATCAGGAACGCGTTGAACGGCGACAGCGCTGGCCCGAGGTCGCGGAGGCCGAGCACGCGGCAGGCGATCGCGAACGCGAAATTGCCGAAGGTCTCTTGCAGCTTGATGCCGTGATATTCCGGGCGCGGCTCGCTCAGCACCGGATATTTGTTGTCCTTCGACCAGTCGTAGGTGCCGGCATCCACGATGATGCCGCCGATCGAATTGCCGTGACCGCCGAGAAACTTGGTCAGGGAATGCACGACGATATCCGCGCCGTGATCGATCGGGCGAATGAGATAGGGCGACGCCAGCGTGTTGTCGACGATCAGCGGCACGCCCGCTTTGCGCGCGACGGCCGAGATCGCCTCGATGTCGGTGACGGTGCCGCCGGGATTGGCGATCGATTCGACGAAAATCGCTTTGGTGCGCGGCGTCACCGCGCGCTCGAAGCTGCCGATGTCGTCGGAGTCCGCCCACACCACGTTCCAGCCGAACGACTTGAACGCGTGGGTGAACTGGTTGATCGAGCCGCCGTAAAGTTTGCGCGCGGCGATGAACTCGTCGCCGGGGCGCAACAATTGCTGAAACACCACCATCTGCGCGGCATGGCCGGACGCGACCGTGAGCGCCGCCGTGCCGCCTTCGAGTGCGGCGACGCGCTCTTCGAGCACTGCGTTGGTCGGGTTGCCGATGCGGGTGTAGATGTTGCCGAACGCCTGCAAGCCGAACAGCGATGCGGCGTGATCGGCGTCGTTGAACACGAACGACGTCGTCTGATAAATCGGCGTCGCGCGCGCGCCCGTGGTCGGGTCCGGCTGCGCGCCGGCGTGAACGGCGAGGGTGGCGAAGCCCGGCTGGCGGTCGGTCATGGTTTCTCCCTGGAAGTCATCTTGGAAAAGTTGGCGGCATGCTGCTGCTGCGGGCCGCCGCCGTCAAGGCGGCGACCTGCGTTTGCGACGCTCCTGCTGTCCCGACGCGGTCTCGTGAAATGATATGCCGCGTTGCGGCGTCAGCCGGATGGTTCGTTCTTCAGGCGCGCGGCGTTGTCGGATGCGGTGGTGCTGCCGCCGCCGACGCTGCTGCGATTCAGCGACAGCCGCATGCCCATCGTCGGCATCGGCGCGCGCTTCGACGACAGCGTGCGCGAGTTGACGCCCATCCACGAAATTTCCGACGACAAGCGGCCGTATTCGATTTTCGGGCAGCGGTTCATCACGACCTTGATGCCGGCGGCTTCCGCCTTCGCAGCCGCCTCGTCGTTGCGCGCGCCGAGCTGCATCCAGATCACTTTCGGCAGCGGCGACAGCGTCAGCGCTTGATCGACGACCGGCATGATGTGGTCGGAGCTGCGAAAAATATCGACCATGTCGATCGGGCGATCGATATCCGCGAGCGATGCGACGAACGGTTTGCCGACGAGGCTCTTGCCGACATGGCCCGGATTGACCGGGATCATGTCATAGCCGCGCTCGTGCAAATATTTGAACGCGAAATAACTTGGCCGCACGTTCTGCGGCGACGCGCCGATCATCGCGATGACTTTCACGTCGCCGAGAATCTTGCGGATGTAGTCGTCGTTGTAGGAGTCGTGGTTCATTGAAATTCCGATATCATTTTCTTGTCATTGCGAGGAGCGGCATTCCTCGCCTTCGAGGATTGCTGCGACGAAGCAATCCAGTTTTTCTTAGTTGTTTCCTGGATTGCTTCGCCGCTGTCGAGTTGGCAAGCCAACTCGACAGCGGCTCGCAATGACGGCTTTGTCAACAATCCCGCCATTGCGGCGTGCGTTTGTCGATGAACGCGCCGATGCCTTCTTCCGCATCCCGCGCCATCATGTTTTCGGTCATCACCTGCGAAGCAAATCGATAGGCATCCGCGAGCGACATCTCGGCCTGGCGATAAAACGCTTCCTTGCCGATCTTGATCGTATGCGCGGATTTCGCGGCAATCTGCTGCGCCAGCGCAATCGCAGCGTCGCGCTCCGTCCCTGCGGCGACGACGCGATTGATCAAGCCGATCTCGCGCGCACGTTCGGCCGATACCATGTCGCCGGTCAGCAGCATTTCCATCGCCTGCTTGCGCGGAACGTTGCGCGACAGCGCCACCATCGGCGTCGAGCAGAACAGGCCGATATCGATTCCCGGCGTCGCGAACCGCGCGTCTTGCGATGCGACGGCGAGATCGCAACTCGCGACGAGCTGGCATCCGGCAGCCGTGGCGACGCCCTGTACGGCGGCGATGACCGGCTTCGGCAGCATCACGATCGCCTGCATCATCGCGCTGCACGCCGTCATCATGCCCTCGAAGAAGGCGTGTCCGCGATCGGCATCGGCGCGCCGCGCGGTCATTTCCTTCAGATCGTGCCCGGCCGAAAACGCGCTGCCGGATGCGGCGATGACGACCGCACGAATGCTTGTGTCGTCGCTGATTGCACCGAGCGCGGCATGCAGGTCGGCGATCAATCCCTCGGACAGGCTGTTGCGCGCGTCGGGACGATTGAGCGTTAGAATCGCAATTGATCCGCGAGTGTCGCGCAGAAGCACGGGAGCAGGCGATGCGGCGCGGGCCGGCTGGGCAGTCATGGAATGGTCCGTGTGCTGGGCAGGAGCATCACTCTATTGTAACAAAACCGGAGAGGCGAGAGCAGGCAACTGCCGAAGGGGACGGAAACGACATGACGATTGCCAAGATGAGCGTCGCGGAACTGGAGACTTTCCTACATCACGAATTTCCGCAGGCGTTCAGCGGCGGCGACATCACCATTGACAGTGCGGACGGCTCGACGGCGCTGCTGCGTCAGCGTTACAGCGAACGCATGCTGCGGCCGGGTGGCACCGTCTCTGGCCCGACGCTCATGGCGTTGGCGGATTTCGCGATGTACGTCGTGCTGCTATCGGCGATCGGCCCGGTGGGTCTCGCGGTCACGACAAATCTCAACATCAATTTCCTGCGCAAGGGTCAGCCGGGGCAGGACGTCATGGCCGCAGCGAAGCTGATGAAGCTCGGCAAACGTCTGGCGGTCGGCGAAGTGACGCTGCTCTCCGGAACGACGCCCGATCCGATCGCGCACGTCACGGCGACATATTCCATTCCAATCACTGCCTGAATTGGGTGGTACTATTGCACCATATTTTTAAGCTGTTGTTTTCGTTCGGATAATTACGCCGTTTCGGCATTGACGATGCGGGGTTGCTTAACTAGAAGTCTGCGCAGTCAGGCGCGGTGCGCCGACGTCCTCCTTTTACGGATTGTTCAACATGAAAACGTTTTCGGCTAAGCCCGCCGAGATCACGAAGAAGTGGATCGTCATCGACGCCACGGGCCTCGTGGTCGGCCGGCTCGCCACATTGGTTGCGAACCGCCTGCGCGGCAAGCATCTCCCGATTTATACGCCGCATGTCGATTGCGGCGACCATGTCATCATCGTCAACGCCGCCAAGGTGGTGCTGACGGGCCGCAAGCGCGACAACAAGGTGTATTACAACCACACCGGCTTCATCGGCGGCATCAAGGAGCGCACCGCAAAGTCGATCCTCGAAGGTCGTTTTCCGGAGCGCGTCGTTGAAAAGGCCGTCGAGCGCATGATTCCGCGTGGTCCGCTCGGCCGTGTGCAGTTCGGCAATCTGCGCGTCTTTCCCGGTCCCGAGCATCCGCACGAGGCCCAGCAACCCGCAGCGCTCGATGTGGCGTCGATGAACCGCAAGAACATGAGGGCCGCATAACATGTCCGATACCATGCAGTCCTTCGACCAACTCGCCTCCGTCAAGACCGCCGCGGTCGCTGCGGAAGCTCCGAAATACGTCAAGAAGATCGACAAGCAGGGCCGCGCTTACGCGACCGGCAAGCGCAAGGACGCGGTTGCCCGCGTCTGGATCAAGCCGGGCGCCGGCAAGATCGTCGTCAACACCCGCGAAGTCGAAGTGTATTTCGCGCGTCCGGTTTTGCGGATGCTGATCCAGCAGCCGCTGGTCGCCGCCGCGCGCGCTGGCCAGTACGACGTGATCTGCACTGTCGCCGGTGGTGGTCTGTCGGGGCAGGCCGGTGCGGTTCGCCACGGCATCTCCAAGGCTCTGACGAATTTCGAACCGGATCTGCGCGGCGTGCTGAAGAAGGGTGGTTTCCTCACCCGCGACAGCCGCGTCGTCGAGCGTAAGAAGTACGGCCGGGCAAAGGCCCGCAAGTCCTTCCAGTTCTCGAAGCGTTAATCGTTCGCGCACGGCGGTCTTTCGCCGCATCCAACGTTGCATCGATCAAGGGCGCCTTCGGGCGCCCTTTTTCTTTGCGTAGATCGAATGCGTGGAAAAAGCCCGCAAATTGCGGATGAATTGATGCAATTAATCGGGAAAACTTAAGGGCCCACGAGAACCGATTACGAACGCGGCCGCGCTAGTTTGACGATGATACGAAACGCATGCGCCTGAGCGCATGGCCGTGTTTCGTCGAACCCTTCGGTGACGCCGTCATGTTGCTCGATACATCCACGCTCTATCTGGTGGCGACTCTCGTTGCGGCAATGCTCGGGCTGATGCTGCTGTTCTTCGGACGGCAGGAGAAGATCGAAGCTCTCAATTGGTGGGGGACGGCCTATCTGCTGGGTGCCGCGTCGGTCGGCTCGTGGACGCTCATCGATCCATGGTTCGGCGAACCCGCAGCACCGGTGTTGAACGCGTTCGGCTTCATCGCCTGCGCATTGGTCTGGACGGCGTCGCGCGTCTTTCACGGCCGCGCGCCGCATTGGCCCGGCCTGTTCGCCGGAGCTGCGGCGTGGCTGGTCGCGGTGTTCGTTCTGCAATCCGAGACCAATCTTATCCGGCTGAACATCGGCGCTGGAATCGTCGCGATCTATGCGGCGCTGACGGCCGCCGAGCTTCTGACCGAGCGCCGCAAATCGATGCGCAAGCAATGGCCGGCGGCGGTTGTCCCGTTGCTGCACGGCTTGGTTCTGATGCTGCCTGTCGTCGTCGGCGATATCGTCGCGACGCCGCACAAGCCGTTCGAGACCAGCATCTGGGCCGCGATGTTCGCGATCGAACTGGTGCTCTACGCCGTCGGCACGGTGTTCGTGATTTTCATGCTGGTGTCGGAGCGCACCGTGCGCGCGCACAAGATCGCCGCGTATACCGATCCGCTGACGGGGCTGTTCAATCGTCGCGGTTTCGCGGACGCGACGTCGCGCATGATCGCACGCGAAGGCAAAGCCGGCCGCGCGGTCACCGTGATGATCTTCGACATCGATCATTTCAAGTCGATCAACGATCGCTTCGGCCATCCGGCCGGCGACGAAATCCTGAAGCATTTCTCGACGGTCGTGACGCAATGCCTGCGCGACACCGATGTGTCCGGTCGCATCGGCGGCGAGGAATTCGCGGCCCTGCTGCCGTGTTCGATCGAGGAGGCGGTGATCGCGGCCGATCGCGTGCGGTTGGCGTTCGCGACGAGCGGCATCGCCGTCGATGATTCGCCGGTCGAGACGACGGTCAGCATCGGCGTCGCCAGCGGACCTGCGAATACCGACCTCGACGTGCTGTTGGCGGCCGCCGACACCGCGCTGTACCAGGCCAAACGATCCGGTCGCAACCGGGTGGAGACGGCAACGGATACATCGTCGCCGGTCGGCCTCCCGCGCCCCGATGCGGTGCCGTCGCCGACGCGCAAGCCGATCGTCGTGCGACGCGCGCCGGACGTCAGTGGACAGCCGGGCTGACGATGTGACGTTCCGCGCGACGTGAGGTAGAGCTAGTCGTCTCACGTCACGGAAGGTTGGTTCGATGATCACCGAAATTGCGCAGATTGAGATCAAGCCCGGCAGCGAAGCCGATTTCGAAGCGGCTGTCGCCGAGGCGCGCGACGCGTTCGGCCGCAGCAAAGGCTTCCACGGATTCGAGCTGCATCGCTCGATCGAGAAGCCGCAGCGCTATCGTTTGATGGCGAAGTGGGAAACGGTCGAAGCTCACACGGTCGATTTCCGCGGCTCGGACAACTTCGCGCAATGGCGCGCGCTGGTCGGCGGCTTCTTCGCATCGCCGCCCGAGGTCGAGCACACCGAGACGGTGGTCACGAGTTGAGAGTTACTGCCGTCATTCCGGGATGGGCCACGATGTCGGCATAGCCGACGAGTGGCACAGGCCCGGAATCCATAGTCTCTGCGGTGGTTATGGATTCCGGGCTCGCTCCTTTCGTTGACCATCGACAAAGATGTCGATGGTGACGACCGGAGCGCCCCGGAATGACAAAAGCTACTCCGCCGATGCGGTCTTGATCTCGGCTTCCTTGTAGACGTGCTGCAACGAGCATTTGATGATCGCGATCAGCGGCAGCGCCAGCGCCAGTCCCCACAGCCCGAACAGCACGCCGAGAAAAATCTGCGCGGCGAACAATGTCGCCGGCGGAATCTCGATGGCGTGTCGCTGGATCAACGGCGTCAGCACGTTGCCTTCCAGAAACTGGATGAACAGATAGAGTCCGAAGGCACTCAGCAGCGCCGTCGTCCCGGACCCGAGGCTCGCCAGCAGGATCAGCGCGCCGGCGACGACCGCGCCGACCGTCGGGATGAACGACAACAGCCCCGTGACGAATCCCAGCACCAGCGCGCCGGGAATGCCGATCAGCGTCAACCCGATCGCGGTGACCGCGAACAGCGACGCCATGGTCAACAACTGCCCGAGCAGCCAGCGTTGCAGCGTTTCGCTGAGATCGTCGACCAGACGCTCCGCTTGTCGGCCGTGCTTCAGCGGCACGAAACTCAAAATGCCCTTGCGATAGACCGAGGGCTGGGCCGCAAACAAAAGCCCGAGAAATATCACGACGAAGATATTGCCGACGGTCTCGAACACGCCGGACAACACCTTGAACGTCTGGCCGAGCACCGCGGAGGTGCCGGACGCGATCGCGCCCGCGCTTGGGAACCCGCTCGATCCTTTCGAGCCGGAGGCATCAGGTTTTCCGGCATCAGGTTTCGAAGCGTCAGGTTTCGAAGCGTCAGGTTTTGCGGCGTCAGATTTCGCGGCGTCGGGCTTCGGTTGGTCTGGTTTCGCGGCGTCTGGTTTTGCGGCTTCCGTCTTCGACGGATCGGATTTGCCGGATTCAGAGTCGTCGGTCGTCGATGTCGCTGCTTTCGATGCGGCGGTGACCGCCGATTTGGCGTCGAAATTCAAGAAGCTGGTATCGACGCCGCGCGCTTCGAGAAAGCCTTTGACGTTGCCGACTTGAGCCTTGATCGTCGTGCTCAACGCCGATGCCTGACCGGCGATCGTCGTTCCGCCTAAAACGATGACGCCCGCAAAGATCGCGACCAGCAGCAAACACACCAGGCCCAATCGCAGCCCGTGCGGTCCGCCTGTGGCTTTGCCGATCAGTTCCGTCAGCGCGTTCAGGAACACGCCGAATAAAATGCCGGCGAAAATCAGAAACAGCGTGCCGGCCGAATACCAGATCAGCGCCAGCGCTGCGGCGAAGGCGATGACGGCGCTGCCGCCGACGCCGATCGACCACGCCCGATCTTTGCGAATTTGGTCTTGGTCTTCGAACAATGGCAACGGCAATCCTCGCTTTTTTCAAAAACACTGTTTAGCCAAACAGGGCCGGGATCAAGGGCAACGCCGACGCTCGTCGTTTGACCGGGATGCTGGCTTGATGCAAGGCGGGGCATCGCAGACCGCAAAGGCTATGCCGCATGATCCGCAAATATATCGGCCCGCTGCTGTTGCTGGCGGCGATCGTGATCGGCGACCAGATTCGCATCAACCGGCCGGACCATAAATATCGGCTGACGATCGAGGTCGAAACGCCGCAGGGCGTGACGTCCGCCTCGGGCATCATGTCCGTGCATCCCGATCGCGGCTACACCAAAGGCGGTTCGACCCTCACCAAGGGCGACGCGATCGTCGTCGATCTCGGCGGCGGTAAGACCCTCGTCTCGTTGATGGCGCATGTCGACGACAAGGTCGATCTCACGGAAATCAACTATGTAGCCGTGCGCGCCTTTTCGGCGGCAAAGCAACGCGCGGTGTTCAAGCAGATGGACCGCCTGACTGGCACGGTGCCCGTCACCGGCAAGGTGATCCCGATCCTTGTCACGTTCTCGAATGCGTCCGATCCCACGACGATGCGTGTGGTCACGCCCGACAATTCCGAAGCGGCGTTAGGACAAGGGTATCGACTGAAGGGCCTATCGGTCGCGATCGTGCCGAACGGACTCTGGCCGCTGGATTTCGGCGGCGTGTCAGGCGAGCCCGTCACGCGGGGCATCGTCGCGAAGCTGCCGTGGCTCAAAGACCCAAACGCGCCGGCGAAGGCCTTGCAGGCGGCGGGTCTGGCGTTGCCGCCCGACGCCGATGCCAAAGCGTTCTTCACGCGCGAGTAGGCGAAGTCTCGTCATTGCGAGCCAACGCATCGCCGGTCCTTACCGGCGATGCGTTGAGCGAAGCAATCCAGTCTTATCTTCGTCAGAAAAGCTGGATTGCTTCGTCGCAGCGCCCTCGAAGCGAGGGCGCTGCTTCTCGCAATGACGGATGCGCTGTCTCAACACGACGCTTTGCCGACCACGAAAAAAAGGCGCTCCTTGCAGAGCGCCTTCGTTTCGATCGCGTCGGTCGAAAAATTACA
>JANMAN010000647.1:0-2995 GCA_031359885.1 Tardiphaga sp.
ATGATCAAGGCGCAGGGCGGAATTTTTGGCTGGGTCAGCGATTCGAAGGCGGTGCTTGCGGTGATGGGCTAGAGTTTGATCCACTTCGATGAACCATCCTCCGCTCATACCCGCGCAAGCGGGTATCCAGAGAGACGATGCTTGTTTTGCAAAGTCTGGGTCCCCGCGTCCGCGGGGACGAACGGGCGCCCCGGAATGACCAACTCCCCCTACTTCCCCGACCAATGCACGAAGCGGCGCTCGATCGTCAGGAACAGAAGATTGAGGCTGTACCCCAGAGCACCAGCCGCGAAGATCGCCGCATACATATCCGGCATGTCGAACATCTGCTGCGCCTCGAACACGCGCTGACCCAAACCGTCCACCGAGCCGATGAACATCTCGGCGACGACGACGATGACCAGCGCCAACGAGACGCCATTGCGCAAGCCGACGAACGTCTGCGGCAATGATTCCAGCAGCATCACGTCCCACAAGACGCGCGCTTTCGACGCGCCCATGACCCGCGCAGCGAGAATGCGGGTCTTGCGCGCATTCATCACGCCGTAAGCGACGTTGAACAAGATCACCAACGCCGCGCCGAACGCCGCGACGGAAATCTTGGTGCGATCGCCGACGCCGAACAGCGCCAGGAATAACGGAAACAGCGCCGACGCCGGCGTCGAGCGGAAAAAGTCGATCAGGAAATCGACCGAGCGATAGAGCTTTTCCGAGGAGCCGAGCAGGATGCCGAGCGGGATCGCGATCACCGTCGCAATGGCTGTCGCATATAGCGTGCGCTCCACCGTCTTGAGAAAATCGAGGCCGAGTTTGCCGCTGAACATACCATTCCACATCGCGCGGAACGCCGACGCGGGCGACGGCAGCAACACCGGATCGACGATCCGCAGCCAGACCACGAAGGACCAGATCGCCAGCAGCACGCCGACGCCGACGAAGGGCAACAGGATTTGAAAACGCTTCATCCTCTCGTCATCCTTTGCGGACCTCGCGCTGGAAGATGTCGAGGCAATGCGCCTTGATGGCGATGAAATCGCTGTCCGACATGGTGCGTTCGGTGCGCGGGCGCGGCGCATCGTAAGGCACGAACTCGACGACGCGCGCGGGATGCCGCGACAATAAGAGAATACGATCCGACAGGTACACCGCTTCTTCGAGGTCGTGCGACACCAGCACCATCGTGGTCGACGTCTCCACGAAGATGCGTTGGAGCTGTTCGCGCATGAACAAGGTCATCTCGTAGTCGAGCGCGGAAAACGGCTCGTCGAGAAATAAAATCTCCGGATCGACGACGAGCGCCCGCATGATCGAGACCAATTGCTGCTGCCCGCCGGACATCTTGTACGGGTAGAGATTGAGATCGATCTTGACGTTGAGGCTCGCGACGATCTTCTCGACGCGGACGATGCGCTCGGCCTTCGGCACGCCCATCACCTTGAGCGGATAGGCGATGTTGTCGAAGGCCCGCAACCACGGAAACATCGCCTCGCGATAATTCTGGAAGACGTAGCCGAACTTGATTTTGCTGAGCGGCTGGCCGTCGAACAACACTTCGCCGGCATCCATCGGAAACAGCCCGGCGATCATATTGATGAGCGTGCTCTTGCCGCAACCGTTCGGCCCGAACACCGACATCAACTTGCCGCGCGGAATGTCGAAATCAAAATTGTCGTAGATGATCGTGTCGTCGAACCGCTTCGACAGCCCGCGGATCGTCACATGCGGCGCGGTCCGCACCGAGGCGGACCGTGCTTGCGGCGATATCTCACGTAGAGGGGCGGGCTGGGCGGTCATCGCCGCTAGCGATAGAGAAATTTGGTGACGTCGAGCGTCTCGGGCACGACCTTGATCGAGGTGCCGAAATCCGACAGCTTCTGCAAATCTTCGAGCTGTTTCGGCATCATGTCTTTCGCCATCACGTAACCGAGCATCGAGACCATATCGACGACGTTGTCGGGCGTGAACGTGTTCTTGGCGAGGTATTTGCGCGCGTCGTCCGGATTGGTGCGGATGTAATCGAGCGCTTTGCCCCAGGCCGCAGCGAACCGCTTGGCGACATCCGGGCGCTTCGCGATGAAGTCGCTCGTGAAGGCGCAGCCGGCCGCATAGGCGTCGGCTTTCTCGTCGTTCAGAATATATTTGGAGATCACGCCAGCCTCGAGCGAACGCGCCACGCCGGCCTTGATCATCATCGACGCATTCGGCTCCAGCGTATAGCCGCCGTCGAACGTGCCGGCGGTGATGGCGTTGACGTGCTGGCTCATGTCGAGCTGATCGATCGTGTAGTCGCCGTCCTTCAAACCGTTTTTGGCCAGAATGCCCTTCGCGGTGTTGAGGTTCGCAGGGCCCGGCGCCGACAGCAATTTGAGACCTTTGAGATCGGAGATCTTCTCGGCCTTGACGCCGTTGCGGACGACGAACTGCTCCATCTTCCAGACCTGGTTCTGGCTGTTCAGCGCGATGTACATCGCAACGCCAGGCTTCTTGGTGTTGGCGTTGAGGCCTTCGAGCGTGACCAGCACAGCGGACACTTCGATCTGCCCGGTGATCATGGCGGCGACGTTGGCCGGGCCGCCCATCAGTTTCGTCATCTCCGGCTCGATGTTCTGCTCCTTGAAGAAGCCTTTCTCGACCGCGACGAAATAAGGCAGCGACGAACTGAGCGGGAATACGCCGACGGCGACCTTGTCCTGCGCGGACGCGTGATCCGTCGCGGCGCCGACGATTGTCGTTGCAGCGACGAGAGCGAACATCAAACGACGAAGAACTTTCAAGCGCGGCACTCCTGTTCGGGATGACGGCCGCAGCGCCAAAGATGGCACGCGCGACAGACGAGGTTGCCGAATTCGGAGCAAGTATCGTGCCGTAAGAGCCGCGCGCGGGGCGTTCCTAGCCGAGCTTCGGATAGGTCGCCGGATCGAAGAAGCTCTTGCCGGCGGCGTAGACACGGCCGGGCGTCACGTCGGGCAATTCCTCGCCCTCGATGCCGGATTCG
>JANMAN010000660.1:0-2080 GCA_031359885.1 Tardiphaga sp.
GAAAGCGCTGGGTAGCGTTTATCGCGAGACGCTCGGCACGCATTATCCGGCATTGGCGCTGGTGCACGTGGTGCGCCTCGTCGTGATGGCTGCCCGCGTCGAGATCGAAGCGACCGCGGTGGTGGCCGAGCCGTCATCCTGAGGTGCGAGCCGACCGCGCTCTTGCGCGCTCATCTTAGGCGAGCCTCGAAGGATGACAGACACAATGGACGTGCCGCCGCCCTTCGAGGGCCGCGAAAGAGGCGGCCACCTCAGGGTGACAGCACACTGGTCCAACAAATCCCGATTGCAGCTGGCTCCGAATTCGCGATACTCGCGGCAAGCAACAAGAACACGGCCCCCAAGGATTCGGCCCCATGAACGTTCCCGCGCGGGTCATCACCTTCGTCAACGTCGCGCATTTCATCGATCATTACGCAATGCTGATTTTTGCCGCCGCCGTCATCGTGATGGGTCCGGCGCTGAACATGACCTATTCGGAATTGCTGCCCTATGCGACGCCCGGTTTCATGGCGTTCGGCGCGGGTTCGCTCATCACCGGCTGGCTCGGCGACCGCTGGAGCCGGCGGCATATGATGGTGATCTATTTCATCGGCATCGGCTTTTCGATGATCGCGGTCGGCCTCGTGCAGACGCCCGTGCAACTCGGTGCGGCGTTGTTCTCG
Source organism: Tardiphaga sp. (assembly GCA_031359885.1). Taxonomy (GTDB): domain Bacteria; phylum Pseudomonadota; class Alphaproteobacteria; order Rhizobiales; family Xanthobacteraceae; genus Tardiphaga. The sequence goes on from JANMAN010000660.1 coordinate 666, forward strand.
ATCGGCGCGTTCGCATCGATCTATCATCCCGTCGGCACGGCGATGATCGTGTCCTACGCCGAAAAACTCGGCCGCGAGATGGGCATCAACGGCGTCTGGGGCAATCTCGGCGTCGCGTCGTCGGCGATGATCACAGGGATCGTCGGGCAATATCTTGGCTGGCGCTGGGCATTCATCATGCCGGGCGTCGTCACGCTGGTGCTCGGCGTGACGTTCGCGCGCAGCGTCGCGCATGAGGATCGCTCGGGCTTCAAGCAGGCGATGGCGCAGGCCCGCGTCGCCAAGCGCGACATGTGGCGCGTGATCCTGTCGCTGCTGATCGTCGTCATCGCGATCTCGACGACGTTCAACGCGATCACCGTGGCGCTGCCGAAGCTGTTCGCCGAACGGCTGTCGGATCTGACGCAAAGCCCAGCGCTGCTGGGCGTGATCGCCGCCTGCGTCTATGGGTTCGGCGCGATGACGCAACTCACGGTCGGCCGGCTGATCGATCGCTATTCGTTGAAAGCGGTTTGTCTTCCCTTGTCCTTGTTGCTTGCGCCGTTTTTATATCTGGCGGCGTCGCTGTCGAATGGCGGGTTGATCCTTGTCGCGATCGGCATCGTGATGGGCCTGTTCGGCCAGATCACGGTCAACGACGCGATGGTCGGCAAATACACCAGCGAGGAATGGCGCTCGCGCGCTTTCGCGGTGCGTTATTTCATCGGCTTCACCGCGGCCGGCGCATCGATCGGGCTCGTCGCATGGCTTTACGAAAAGGGCGGCTTCCTCACCATGCTGCATGCGTTCTCGGCGTTGTGTCTTTTGGTCATCGTCGCCGCGCTCATCTTGCCGCGTGAAATCACGCCGCAAACGTCACCATCGGTTTAGGAGATTTGGCTATGTGGAAAAACTGGATTGCGGGAGCGATGATGATGACGAGCGCAGGCATGGCGCAAGCGGATGCGTTAAAGGATGAAATCGCCGCGACCGGCACGTTGCGGGTGGCGATCGGCATCAGTCCGGCCGGCGGCGCGTATTGGTCGACGAAAAAACCGGATGGCACTTATGCCGGCGTGCCGGTGACGCTCGGCACCGAAATGGCGAAGCAGATCGGCGTGCCGGTCGCGTTCGTCGCCTATTCCAATTCCGGGCAGATCGTCGATGCGGCGGATAGCGGTGTCTATGACGTGACCTTCCTGCCGGTCGATGCCGAGCGGCAGGCGCGGATGGCGTTCGGCCCGAACTACGAGGTCGCCGACGCCACCTACATCATCAAGGCCGGGTCCGAGATCAAGGACTTCGCGACGCTCGACAAATCCGGCGTCAAGGTCGCGGCCGTCAACAACACCACGACGATGCGCGGCGCGGTCGCGCATCTGAAGAACGCCAGCGTGTCCGGCTATCAAACCTATGACGAAATTTTCGGCCTGTTG
>JANMAN010000662.1:0-1589 GCA_031359885.1 Tardiphaga sp.
CTCGCTCGTGCTGTATTTTGCGGCTCGTCAGTTCGGCTGGAATTTGCAGGGCTTCCCATCCGGCGTCTGGTACTTCAATCCCTATACGTGGCAGCTATTATTTGTGTTCGGCGCGTGGTTCGCGCTCGGCGGCGCAACCGAATCCCGCAGTGTCATCAAGTCGAGTTTCGTCCTGTATTTCGGCGTCGCCTATCTGCTATTCGCGCTGGTGATGACGATGGCCGGGCGCTTTCCGGACAGCTTCGGCGCGATGTTTCCGCAATGGCTGTTCGATGCCTTCAACCCGAACGACAAGACCAACCTTGCGCCCTATCGCGTGCTGCATTTTGTCGTCATCGCGTTTTTCGTGACGCGCTTCGTGCCGAAAGACTGGGCCGGGCTGGAATGGCGCGTGTTTCAGCCGCTGGTGAAATGCGGACAGCAATCGCTCGCGGTGTTTTGCGTCGGCGTCTTTCTGTCGTTCGTGGGGCATTTTCAATTGATGATGAGTTCGGGCTCGCTGCTGGCGCAGGTATTCATCAGCGTGTCTGGCATCACCTTGATGACGATGGTCGCTTACTACATTTCCTGGTCGAAGAAGCAGGACAAACCGTTGAAAAAGCCCGGCGCGACGCCGACGCCCGCGGAGCCCGCGCCGACCGAGCCGCCGGTTCAGACGCGGGATCTCGGCTGATCCGCACGGCAGCGCGCACGAAAAAGGGAGGGCAAATGCCCTCCCTTTCCGTTGAAGTCCAATTGGAGATCAGAAGCGGCCGTAGCCTCGACCGCCACCATATCCGTAGCCACGACCGCCGTAGCCGCGTCCGCCGCCATAAAAGCGCGGACGGCCATAACCGCCTCCGCCATAGAAACGCGGTCCGCCCCCATAGAAGCGCGGACCGGTGCGGAAGCAGCGCCCGTAAGCGTCGCAAACCAGACGAACCTGCTCGACGTTGGACGCCGTGCCGACGCCCGGAATGCCGTTCGACATCGCAGCCGAAGCATGTCCCGAAGCCAGCGCTGCGCCACCAAGGGCGACCAGACCGGCCAGTGCGAATTTCAGTTTCATTGTTCTCTCCTCCAGAGGCGAATAACGTGTCGGCTATAACGGCGCATTGATCGAAAGGTTGCCGGTCTGCCAACTATCGGATTTTGAAGCTGAATAACGCCTGAACACGGTCGCGTCGGACAGCGTCCGTGTCGCTCAATGCAAACTTTCGAAAAACGACGAGACCGCCAAACGTGGCGGCCTCGGAATTCGTCTCGATGTTATCGCCAACCGCGATGGCGACCACGCGACCAGCCGTGGTGGCGACCGCGATGGCCGCGACCCATGCCATGCCCGCGACCATGGCCACCTTTTACGAGAACGGTGTCGTTGGCGGTTTGGGAAAGTCCGGACGCTGGCGCGATCGGCAAGGCTTGCGCCGTCACGATCGGAGCGAATGCAAATGCGCAAAACACTGCGCCGGTTATCATAAGTTTTTTCATGGAGACCTCCCGAGAACCGCGAAAGCGGCTGCATCGATAAGCTCCATCCGAGTCGGAGGTTCCCGGCTGTTCGAAGACTGGCGGGCTGAACTAAAATATATATTAGATCGTTCGCGCTG
>JANMAN010000663.1:0-5707 GCA_031359885.1 Tardiphaga sp.
GGCATGATGCCGGTGTAGGGCACCAGACCCCAGGTCGGCTTCATGCCGTAGATGCCACTGAACGACGCCGGCATGCGAATCGATCCGCCCTGGTCGCCGCCGATCGCCATATCGACTTCGCCCAATGCGACGACGACGGCGCTGCCGGAGGACGAACCGCCCGCAGAATATCCTATCTTATGTGGATTATGCACAGGCCCAGTCGAATTGGTGTGACTGCCGCCGGACATGCAGAAAGATTCGCAATGAACCTTGCCAACGATCTCCGCACCGGCATCGAGCATCCGCGTGACGATGGTGGCGTCAAAATCCGGCATGAAGCCTTCGAGCGTGGACGAGCCGTTCATCATCGGCACGCCCGCCAGCATGATGTTGTCCTTCAACGCGACCGTCTTGCCCTTCAGCTTGCCGGAAGCAGCGCCTTTGACCGACGATTTGCGATACCAGGCGTTGCGCAGATTGTCGTCGGGTGCGGGCCGAAAACCGGGCGTGCGCGGATACTTGACCAGCGGGATTTCGTCGGGCATTGCCGCCACGGCGTTGTAGGCATCGATCGAGCCTTGCATCAGCCCCAGAAACGAGGTGACGTCACCGTCGGTGAGCGACAGGCCGCATTGTTCGGCAACATCGAGAAGCTGATCCGGCGTCGGAAGCGAAACGGCTTGGGTCACAGCTATCTCCTGCGTCACGAATGACGACAACCGATTTGGCGACAACGTTCGTCTTCGACGGAAGGGTCGCGATCGCCAGCCGCCGCATTCAATAAAACGGAAATATTTTCTTTTTCAAGTATTATTTCATAAGCTGCGGCGTCATCAGGCTGGCATCACAGATTTTCGATCACCCGAAAATCGAGACCGTCCGCTTCGGCAAGATAGATCGGCATCGTCGCGCCGCCGTGCTTCATATCCACGATACCGCGTGCGCCCTGGTAAGCGCCGTTCCGCGCCGCTATCGCAAGAGCTGCGCCGGACAGGCACCCGGCTCGCGTTGCGATCGCTTCAAGAAAGCGCAGGCCTTCATAATTCGATTGAGCGACCGAGCCGACCGGCGGCGCATGAGCTCCGAAGGACGACTGATACGCACTCCGAAACGTATCGTTGGCGCGCGATGCCATCTCAACGAAATAGCCCGACGCACAGAATAGATTTTCGGTGTTGTCGCTGCCGATGCCGAGCAACAGAGTCTCGTCCATTGCGCCACAGAGGCGCAGCATCTGCGAGCCAAGCCCGCATTCTCCGAACGCACGATTGAACACGACGCTATCCGTGCCGATCAACGAAATGATCACCACGTCCGGTTTGGCGGCGCGTATCCGAGCGATGGCGGCGCTGTGATCGTGCTCGCCCATCGCGACGAACTCCTCGCCGACGACGTGCCCGCCGGCATCGGCGATGTATTTCTTGGTCGATTTATGGGACAGCCAAGGCCAGACATAATCGCTGCCGATCAGATACCAGCGTGACGCGCGCTTCGTCGTCGCCAACCATTCGATCGCAGGGCGTGTTTGGTGACGCGGCGTCTCGCCGATTGCCATCACGCCGGGAGTGCGTTCGCCGCCTTCATAAACCGGCGTATAGATGTAAGGAATATGGCCCGCAACGACTTTGCGCAGCGCGACTCGGACTGCGCTGATGTGCGATCCCATGATCAGATCGACTTCGTCATGCGCGACGATGTCGCTGGCGGTACGAACGATGTCGTCGATGCGACCGCCCGCATCGTGAAACGTCAATTCAATTTCGCGACCGAGGATCCCGCCGCGCCGGTTGATTTCCGACACAGCGAGCAAGGCGCTATTGGTTGATGCCGGACCCCAGATGCCGCCACTGCCGGAGAGGCCGACGAAATTGGCGACGCGAAAGGGCTTTCTTTCGCTGCGGCGCCGATCGGAGGGCTCATTGCGTAGGCGGATCGCACCACCGGATTCATTTGGCCCCTGCCCTCGCAAAAGCCAATCGACAGGCATCGATGCTGCGGCCCGTCCGAATTGCTGACTCGAGAGCAAACCTGCCTCCTTCGTAAAACCGGATTACGGCGCGCTGCCTGCCGTTTGATCACTGCACAGAAAATATCCTAATGGAAAATATTGAATCTTCAACGATTGACGTGCATACAGATGTGGCATTTGGCGCAAATAATTGCCTATTTGATTCTGCATCTTCATAGAGAGCGAAGACCGAAAACGTGGCCCGATCCTCATCGTCCGGCAAGCCCATCACCGAGCATCTCGTTTATCTGCTCGCGCAGGCGAACCGCGAAATCAACCGACAATTGGACGCCCGCTTCCGCGACGAGGGCGTGCCGGTCGAACAATGGCGTATTCTGAAAGTTCTGTCGGACGGCAAGGGGCATTCGATGGGCGAGCTTGCCGAAACGGTCTTGCTCAACCATCCGACCCTGACCAAGATGATCGATCGCATGGTGACCGATGCTCTGGTCTATCGTGCACAAGATGCCGAAGATCGCCGCAAGGTGTTGATGTTCGTCTCAGACCGCGGCAAGCAATTGACGCAGCGGCTAAACTTGTTGGCTTTGCGACAAGAGGCGCACATCTCAGAGAATTACGGCAACAAGGCAACGTCGGATTTGAAACGCCTTCTCGAATCGCTGATCGAAAAAGCGAACTAAGGGTCCCCCTTCTAAGTTCATTCTCAAGCCGTCCGCTTCGCGTGGACCTGAAAGTGACCGGCGGTGACGATGTCCGCGCTCAGTTGCTCGATGCTTTTGCGCTGCTCCATCGCGCACCGTCGCATCAGCGCAAATGCACCTGCCTCAAGTGCGACTGTCGTATCGCATTAAGCCAGCAAGGGGCTCGGCTTGGCGAACGAAACCGCTTGCCCTCCCCGATCCAAGCCCCGCTCCACCTTCATCTAATCGCGAAGTGAAGGCGTCCGATGTCGGTGCGGTAGTAAGCCGTGTAGTATTCGACCGGCTCGTCGCGCCCTGAAAATCCGAGCGATTCGATTGCAATCAGAGGCGTGTTGTCGGCGACGCCCAGCAAGGCCGCCTGTTCGGCCGTGGCGCAGACCGCAGCAAGCCAGCGCTCGGCCCGGGTCATCTTGATCCCGTAGGCGCGCAGCAACGTGTCGTACAGCGAGCGGTTTTCCAGCGGAACGTTTTCCAGCGCGGGCGCGAGCGCTGCGACGACTTTGGTATGCACCAGCATGCGCGGCAGGCCGTCGACGCTGAGAACACGGTCGATGGCGATCACGGTAAAATCGGACGACAGCCGCAGCAAATGTCGCGCGCGCGCATCGGCCTGCTCAAGTTCTTGGCGAATGATCCGGCGCGACACCGCGCGATGCCGTTCGTGCCACTCGCCGCTGAAGCCGACATTGGAGTTGAGAAAGTCCTGATCCTCGCGCCGACTGGCGACGAACGCGCCCTTGCCTTGCAGTTTGTAGATGGCGCGCTCGAACACAAGTTGATTGAGCGCTTCGCGAACCACCGTACGCGAGACGCCGAAGCGATCGCAAAGCTCGGCTTCGGACGGCAGCCGTGCATGCTCGGTAAGCCGTTCGTTGACGATCATTTCGGTGAGCGAGGATTTGACCTGTGACCACAGCGGTGTCGACGCGGAACGATCAGCGCTTCTCAAGGCTGGCTTTGGATCAGCGACAAGCGATCCGTCAATTTTGCCGTTGCGGTTACGCAGCATCTGCCTTTCCACTCGTCCCGTGCCGCGTTCGGAGAAAACGACTCGTCGCATCGATCTCGTCGGCGATCCGGGTTTCGGACCAGCCCGCTGCCGAGCCTGCGACGGCACCGATCTCGGCAATTGCATCCGGCCCGGCGTAGCCGAGGAGCGCTATGGATGTGCGACGAAGCACGATATCCGTGAGGTGTTCGACTCGTTCGGCGACGGTGATATAGGCGATTTCTTCGCGCGCATAGTCCTTCACCGATTGCAGCATCGTTTCAGGTCGGTGTTGCAGCGTGTTCAGATAAAGCCGGACGCAGAGGCCATAGCGCGCCGCCAGAACGCGCAGCCGGTCCAATGACAGGCCGTGCTGAGACGCCAGATCGGCGAGCAACGGGTCGAGATCGGCGGCGGCGCGCGGCCAGCCGACAGCGCCACCGATCTGCCTGTCGGCGGTTGTGCGGTGTCGAACGCTGCCGAGGCGCACGAGCGCCGCATCGGTGATCTCTTCCGCACAGGATCGGAACGTCGTCCATTTGCCGCCGACCAGCGCGATCGTCGGAAAGGGCCGGGCGCTTGTGGCCTCGAATTGGCGGAGCTCGTGGTCGCGGCTGATCGCACCGGCGACGCCGCCTTTGGTCAGCGGCAGCGGCCGGATCCCGGCATAGGAAAACACGATGTGGCTGCGATCGAGCGGGATGGTCGGTAGCAATTCCGACATGACGTCGAAGAGATAGGTGATCTCCGCATCGCTGCACACGGTGTCTTCGGGGTCGTCGGCGCGAATGTCGGTCGTGCCGAGCAGGACATGTTGATCGTCGAGCGCGTAAGCCAGGCAGATGCGATGATCGGCCGTCTCGAAATACAACATCACGTCGGCGAGGCTGCGGACAAGCTCGGGGTGACGCAGAACCAGATGCGAGCCCTTTGTGCCGCCGATCAGACGCTCATCGATGCTCAGCGATCGATCCACGCCATCGAGCCAAGCGCCGGCGCAATTGATCAAAACGCGTGGACGCACATGATGCAACGCGCCGGTGACGCCGTCGCGCAGCACGATCGCGCCATCCGCGAGGCCATCCATCGTCATGTATGAAATCGCGCGCAATGAGGGGTTGTCGCTTTCGGCATCGCCGATCAGTTCGAGGCCCAGTCGCTCCGGCAGTGTGATCTTCGTGTCGTAGTATTCGGCAACGATCCGGACGTCGTGCGCCAGATCCGGCATCGCCGCATGCGCGTCGGCACGGCCGATGAAGCGATGGTTCGGCATCGTGCGGAAGCGCGCTCCGAACAGATCGTACAAGATCAATCCGAGCTTGACGACGAGACCGCCCTTCGGACCCGGCGTTCGCTTCAAGCGAAGAAACCGAAATGCCGCATCGAGGATGCCCCCGCTCCATGTCTTTAGCGGCACCCAGACTCGCAGCGGTTTGACGTAATGCGGCGCATCGAGCAGCAGCCGATTGCGTTCGACCAGTGACTCCCGCACCAGATCGAATTCGCCGGTTTCGAGATAGCGCAACCCGCCGTGAATCAATCGCGAGGGCGCCGAACTGGTCCCCGAACAGAAATCGCCGCGCTCGACCAGCAGGGCCGACACCCCTTGGAGCGACAGGTCGCGAAACACGCCGATACCGTTGATCCCGCCGCCGATAATCAGAACATCGGGCCATGCGTCGTCCGCCAGACTCTTCACCAACGTCTCGCGAGACCGCATCGCACGCCTTTCTGTCACTGCTGTTACAATGGCTGTTGTAATAACAAGCTAGCTTCTTCTTTTTCAACGGGAATGCTGTCTCGATCCGAAAATCAGAGGTGTCCCCGATAAAAAATCATAATAGATAAAGATAAAATTCGGCTTGATGTCTATCTGAAGTTATTTATTCTCTTGACGTATATCAGAAGTTATTTCTAGATACATATAATAATAAGTTGAGGTGCCGGAACGGGCGTCCAATGGGTTGAAACGTGGTGGGACAGTCACATGCGTGATCGCATTGTCGGCGTTGACGCGGGAGGCACGATGACGAAAGCCGCATTGTTCGATGCGGCCGGTCGTGAACT
>JANMAN010000744.1:0-2308 GCA_031359885.1 Tardiphaga sp.
CCGACAAGGTCAGCCCGCCCGGCCGCGACAACACGATGCCGTCCTGATCGACATTCACCGATACGTCGTCGGCATTCGGCTGCACGACGACTCCGTGAATCGATTCCAAGACCGAGAACTCGACGAAATCCTGCCGCCGGACGAACCCGCGCGGCGGCGGCGGGGCCGTCACCACGATCAGCGCATCGCCGGCATCGGGATCGACGAGCTTGTGCAATTGACCGGCCCCTGCGAGCGGCACCGTCGCCTTGGCGTGCGCGGGATCGACGACGTTGCGCATGAGCGCCAACGCCTGCGGCGCGGTTTGGGCGGCGTCGGCAAAAGTCAGGGTCCATGCCTTCCCCGAGGCGTCGGTGTCGCCCGCCGTCAACGATGCCAGTTGCGGGCGATTGAGCCGAATGCGGACCGCCTGCCCGCGCGCCGTCTTCAAGGCGCTGACGTCGCCGATCAGCGCGCCGCCCTCGCGTTTGATCGCTGCGAGATCGAACGCCGTCTCGGTGTCCAGCACCAGCCACATCACGTCGGCACGACGAAACAGAGCCGCAGGCGTTGGGCTCGCGAAGGCGAAGTTGATCTTGAGGCCGTCGCTGCTGCGGCGCGCATCGACCGACGCAGACGATTTTGCGACGACGGGTTCGGGCGCAGGTGGAACGGATGCGGGAGCGACAGCGGCCGGCATCGCGACTGGCATCGCAACCGGAATAGCGACGGGCGCGGCGACGGCGACCGGCGGCGGCGTTACTTTTGTTTGCGGCTGCGCGGGCTCGCGCGCGACCAATTGCGCGATGCTCTCCGACGTCGGCTGCGCCGGCTGCTCGGGCTCGACCTCGCTGCGGACAGCCGGCGCGTCCTTGATCGGTGGCGCAGTCACGGCCGGCTTCGGCGCGCCAAGCTGCTGCGGTTTTTTTTCGGCCTGCTGCGCGCCCACGTCGATCATGAAAATCTTGTCGTCGCGGAAGGCCCGCGCATCGACGTCGCCGATCAACGCGATCTCGATGGCGGAGGTATCGCCCTCGCTGCGCTGGCTGATCGCACCGACATTCGCAGGCGCCGCAACGATCGCGTCCGCAAGGTCGAAGGTCAGCGGCGCGTTGAACGACAGAACGAATTTCTGACCGACGAGCGCCGATGACACACCGACGCCGTCAGGCAATTCCAAAGAGAAGCGCACGAAAGTCGGCTGCACCGCCGCGCGCAACCGCAGCGGCGCGCGCTTGCGCGTATCGACGCTTGCTTTCTGCTGGCGCAAGGCGCGTTCGGCGGTCCGCGCGCGTTCGGCAAGTTCGCGCACCACCGATTGCGGCAAGCCCGGCGGCAGCCCGGTCCAGGTGTCCGGCAACAAATCGATGAAGGTTCGCTCGCCGGCCATCATCGCGTTGAGCGTCACCTTGCGAGCCAGCGCGAAGCGGATCGCCATCCCATCGGGATCGCGCCGCGCCGAGCTGACATAATCCGGAACGGAATCGGCGAGCCTGCTGATGTCGATTTCGACCGGTCGCTTGAAGCGGACGATGAGCACGTTGCCGGCGACGCTCGCGTCGGTTTCGACGTCGTCATCCAGCTTGATCAGCATTCGCGCGAACCCGCCGGAGACCGCGAGCGCAGCCGCGCCTTTTACCGGGGTGGTTTGTGCCCGCGCGACGGAAAAACCCGTAAGCAGCAGCGCAAAGCTCAGCAATCCCGCAAATGCAGGACGCATGAACCATGTCGCTAGAGCAGCCCGCATCATTCCGAACTGTCTTTCAGCCCGCACCGGAGATCGGCAAACGAACGGCCATGCCGCCCCGAACGACCTTAGTTTCCGCGGTTGAAGGATTTGTTAATGATGTCAGCGAAATTGCAGCGATGGCCTGGTCATTGCGTCTCGCAAAGACAGACAAACTCTCACCGCGTCGGCCGACCTTCGATCTTCGGCAGGTCGACCATCGACGTCGATTTGTCGCCGCTGGCGCGGCGCGCGAGTTCGACCGTCAGACGCTCGGCCGCCTCCGGCGACATGAGCCCGAGAATGTCCGACATCTTGCGCGGTGCGATCTGCGAGGCGATCTCGAACAACACGCCCATCTCCAGCCGGTCGAACACCTTCGCGGCGTCCTTCGGCTTCATGCCCTCGTACATCGTGATGATGCCCTTGAAGCGCGCGGCGCCGGCTTCGCCCTTTTGTTCGGTGGCGGTCTTGATGCCGGCCTCGACCCCCTTCAGTTCATCGACGCGATTCTCGATGCGCTTCTCGGCCGCCTTCATCAGGCTTTCACGAATGTCGATCTCGCGCGCGCGCGCTTCCAGTTCCTGGCGGCGCGATTGCAGC
>JANMAN010000779.1:0-8414 GCA_031359885.1 Tardiphaga sp.
GCGACAAGCCGATCGCGCCGGAGCTTTGGGCATTCGACGACGTCGCCGCGCATTGGGACCAGTTGATGCTACGCGCTTACGCCACGATTAATGGCGAGCGGGTGCTGTATCAGGAGGGCGCGTTGACCGGCATGCTGCCGCCGCAGGATTTGATCAAGCGCGAATTCGGCGATGCCGGAATGCCCGATGGCACTGCGATGTTCGGCGGCACCTTCGCCGCCAAGGGCGGCATCCGCCCGGCGATGCGGTTCGATTACGAGCTGATCGACCCGGTCCGCGGCCGCAGCATTCGTCACGGTTACGCGATCAAAGAGATTGCGGTTCTCGGTTGAGGCGACGGGCTCAGGCCACGGCGCTCTTGGTGTTGCGCTCGCTCTGAATCACCTCGAAGCCTTCGAATTTCGGATGGCCGAGATAGAGGCTCGGGCCGGCGCTGTCATTGCCGGCGCGGGCATGGGCGCGGCGGAATTGATCGGACCGCGTCCAGGCCTCGAAGGCGGCCTTATCCGCCCATGTGGTGTGCGACGAATACAACGTGTGATCGTCGTAGACCGGCCCCTTCAACAGACTGAATTCGACGAAGCCCGGCAATTCGCTCAGATAGGATTCGCGATTGGCCCAGACCTGCTCGAATGCCTGCTCCTGGCCTGTCGTCACCTGAAACCGATTCATCGCGATGAACATGAAGTCGTCTCCTGATCCAGACCTATATCTGGGTTGCGCGCCGCCGAAGTGAAGGCACGATGTAGCCTTTCGTCGCTTTGCGCCCATCAGCGCCACGGCCTATGCTGATCGGATCGTTTCACATCCGATCGAAGGCTTCATTTTGCTCGATAAGCTCGAATTGCTGCTGTCGCTCTCCAAGGAGCGCCATTTCGGCCGCGCCGCGGAAGCCTGTGGCGTGACCCAGCCGACCATGTCCACGAGCCTGAAGCAGCTCGAAGACATTCTCGGCGTGATGCTGGTGCAGCGCGGTTCGCGCTTCCAAGGTTTCACGCCGGAAGGCGAGCGCACGTTGGACTGGGCGCGACGCATCGTCGGCGATGCGCGTGCGATGCGGCAGGAAATCAACAGCCTCAAGGACAAGCTCACCGGCGAAATTCGCATCGCCGCGATCCCGACCGTCCTCGGCATGGTGGCGTCGCTGACCACGCCGTTCCGCGCCAAATACCCTGACGTGCGTTTCAAGATCGTGTCCTGCACCTCGACCGACGTGCTTGGACTGCTCGAGAATCTCGAAGTCGATGCAGGGCTGACCTATCTCGAGAACGAACCGCTTGGGAAGGTCCGCGTCATTCCGCTCTACAAGGAGACCTACCGCCTCATCACCGCACCGGACGGGCTTTACGGCGACCGCGACACCGTGACGTGGAAGGAAGTCGGGCAGGTGCCGCTATGTCTGTTGACGCCCGACATGCAGAACCGCCGCATCATCGACAAGGCGCTGCGCTCGGTCGGCGCGGAGGCCATGCCGACGCTGACGTCCAACTCGATCATCGTGCTCTACACCCATGTGCAGACCGGGCGCTGGGCCAGCGTGATGCCGGCGAAGCTCGCCGATACGCTCGGCCTGCCGGAAGAGGTCCGCAGCATCCCGATCACGGAGCCGGACGTCACTTATAGCATCGGGATGGTGGTGCCGCAGCGCGATCCGATGACGCCGCTGGTCGCCGCGCTGGCGCAGATCGCGCGCGAGGTTGCGCCGAGTTTGAATGGTTGAGGTGACATGAGGGGACGATGGCCTGCCGTCGCCCTTCGAGGCTCGCCCAAGATGACCGCGAAAGAGTGCGGTCGGGCTCGCACCTCCGACCAAACAATTGTTTGTTCGTGGGTGACGGCCACAGGCACATCGTCATCCTGAGGTGCGAGCCTTACCGGCAACATCTTCGTTGTCCGGAGGCGAGCCTCGAAGGATGGCCGCGAAATTAACTTCTCTCCGCAACTGTCCCGTTCCTTGCCGCTCGATACGAATTCCGTATTGCAGCATGAGACAGCGATATTGATCTTTGGATCAATTCCAATCCAGATTGCAGATAGAAATCAAAAACTTGGGAAACGCGCATGACTGCAGTCTGCGAACCATGGACAGCCGAAAGAGGCGCGGAAATTATCGCCGAACACAGCCATATCGAGGGCGGGACGCTGGTGATCCTACACGCGTTGCAGGCGGCTTTCGGCTATGTGCCGGAGGCGGCGATCCCGATGGTGGCGCAGGCGCTGAACCTGTCGCGCGCCGAAGTTCATGGCGTGTTTACCTTTTACCATGATTACCGCCGCGAGCCCGCCGGCCGCCATGTGCTGAAGCTGTGCCGTGCCGAAGCCTGCCAAGCCGCCGGCGGCGACGCGCTCGCCGCGCGCGCCGAACGCAAGCTCGGCGTGAAAATCGGCACGACCACGCCCGACCGGCGCGTGACGCTGGAGCCGATCTATTGCCTCGGCCTGTGTGCGACCGCGCCCGCCGCAATGCTCGACGGCCGCGTCGTCGGACGCCTGAACGATGCCCGGCTCGATGCCCTGATGGCGGAGGCGCAGCGATGACGTCTAATATGTCGCTTCGCGTTTTCATCCCGCTCGATGCCGGCGCAATCGCTGTCGGTGCCGACGATGTGGCCGCGGCACTCGAAGCTGCTGCTGTCGCGCGGGGCGTGACGCTCGAGATCGTCCGCACCGGATCGCGCGGCATGTACTGGCTGGAGCCGATGGTCGAAGTCGCGACCGACGCCGGCCGCGTCGCCTTCGGTCCCGTCAGCGAGGCCGACGTGCCGACGATGCTCGATGCGATGGTCTCGGGTGGCGACCATATGTTGCGGCTCGGCCTCGCAGACGAGTTGCCCTGGCTGAAGAAGCAGACCCGACTGACGTTCGCGCGCTGCGGTGTGGTCGATCCGCGCTCGATCGATGATTATCGCGCGTATGGCGGATATGACGGGTTGACGCGCGCGTTGTCGCTGACGTCGCCTGCCATCGTCGCTGACGTCACGACATCCGGCCTGCGTGGCCGCGGCGGCGCGGGCTTCCCGACCGGGATCAAGTGGAAGACGGTCGCGGAGACGAGCGCCGATCGCAAGTTTATCGTCTGCAACGCGGACGAAGGCGACAGCGGCACCTTTGCGGACCGCATGATCATGGAAGGCGATCCCTTCGTCGTGATCGAAGGCATGACCATCGCCGGCGTCGCGGTGGGCGCGACCAAAGGCTACATCTACATTCGCTCGGAATATCCGCACGCCATTGTCGCCATGAACGCCGCCATCGACGCCGCGCGACTCGCGAATTTTCTCGGAACGAACATTTGCGGCTCGGCGCACGCTTTCGACATCGAGGTCCGCGTCGGCGCGGGTGCCTATGTCTGCGGCGAGGAAACCTCGCTGCTGGAAAGCCTCGAGGGCAAACGGGGCATCGTTCGCGCCAAGCCGCCGCTGCCCGCACATAAGGGTCTGTTCGGCAAGCCCACCGTCATCAACAACGTCCTGACGTTCGCTGCGGTCCCGTTTATCTTGGCTGGCGGCGCGCAGCGTTACGCCGACTGCGGTATGGGCCGCTCGCGCGGTACGATGCCGATCCAGCTCGCCGGCAACATCAAGAACGGCGGTTTGTTCGAGGTCGCCTTCGGCATCACGCTCGGCGAACTCGTCGATCATATTGGCGGCGGCACGGCGTCCGGTCGCCCGGTGCGGGCGGTGCAGGTCGGCGGCCCGCTCGGCGCTTATTTTCCGCGCGAATTGTTCGACACGCCGTTCGATTACGAAGCCTTCGCCAAGCGCGACGGGTTGATCGGCCATGGCGGCATTGTCGTGTTCGACGACAGCGTCGACATGTCGAAGCAGGCGCGGTTCGCGATGGAATTCTGCGCGGTCGAATCCTGCGGCAAATGTACGCCGTGCCGGATCGGTTCGACGCGCGGTGTCGAGACCATCGACAAGATCAGGCGCGGCGAGCGCGTCGTCGAAAATACCGCCGTGCTGACGGACCTTTGCAACACCATGAAATTCGGATCGCTCTGCGCGCTCGGTGGCTTCACGCCGTACCCCGTCATGAGCGCGCTTAAATATTTCCCGAATGATTTCATGCCGGCTCCGATGCGTGAGGCGGCGGAGTGACGATGAAGACGAGTATCAAGCCGTCGCCCTTCGAGGCCCTCGCAAGCGCTCGGGCACCTCAGGGTGACGGCGTCATCCTGAGGTGTGAGCGCGTTCTTCACGCGCGAGCCTCGAAGGATAGCTGCGATGTCAAACGCTACAAGGACGCAACCCCATGTCGCTGATTCATGAAACCGACTACGGCACGCCGCTCGCGAAAAGCGAAAAGACGGTGACGCTGACGATCGACGGCAACAGCGTGACGGTGCCGGAGGGCACGTCGATCATGCGCGCCGCGATGGAGATGGGCACGCAAATTCCGAAGCTTTGCGCGACCGACATGGTCGATGCGTTCGGGTCGTGTCGCTTGTGTCTCATCGAGATCGAAGGCCGCGCCGGCACGCCGGCGTCCTGCACCACCCCGGCGATGAACGGCCTCGTCGTTCACACCCAGAACGCGCGCCTGCATGCGCTGCGCAAGGGCGTGATGGAGTTGTATATCTCCGACCATCCGCTCGATTGCTTGACCTGTGCGGCGAACGGCGATTGCGAATTGCAGGATATGGCCGGCGCGGTCGGCCTGCGCGACGTGCGTTACGGCTATGAGGGCGAGAACCACGTCTTCGCCAAGACGAAACATCATCACGATCATGATCACGGCCATACGCCGCACGATTGCGAGAACGATCACTGGATGGCGAAGGACGAGAGCAATCCGTACTTCACTTACGATCCCTCGAAATGCATCGTCTGCTCGCGCTGCGTCCGTGCCTGCGAGGAAGTGCAGGGCACCTTCGCGCTGACGATCTCCGGTCGTGGTTTCGAGAGCCGCGTTTCGCCGGGTATGAACGAATCGTTTCTGGGATCGGAGTGCGTGTCCTGCGGCGCTTGCGTGCAGGCGTGCCCGACCGCGACGCTGACCGAAAAAAGCGTGATCGAAATCGGTCAGCCCGAGCATTCCGTCGTGACGACATGCGCCTATTGCGGGGTCGGCTGCACCTTCAAAGCCGAGATGCGCGGCGAGGAAGTCGTGCGCATGGTGCCGTATAAGGACGGCAAGGCCAATCGCGGCCATTCGTGCGTGAAAGGCCGCTTCGCCTGGGGCTATACCACGCACAAAGAGCGCATCCTCAACCCGATGATCCGCGAAGATATCAACGACCCGTGGCGCGAGGTGTCGTGGGACGAGGCGTTCGCGTTTTCGGCCGCGAAGCTGAAAGGCATTCAGGCCAAATACGGCCGCAACTCCGTCGGCGGCATCACATCGTCGCGTTGCACCAACGAAGAAACGTTTCTGGTGCAGAAGCTGATCCGCGCCGGATTCGGCAACAACAACGTCGACACCTGCGCGCGCGTCTGTCATTCGCCGACCGGCTATGGCCTCGCGACGACGTTCGGCACCTCGGCCGGCACGCAGGATTTCGACTCGGTCGAGCAGACCGACGTGGTGATGATCATCGGCGCGAACCCGACCGACGGCCATCCGGTGTTCGCCTCGCGCCTGAAGAAGCGCCTGCGCGCCGGCGCGAAGCTGATCGTGATCGATCCGCGCCGCACCGATATCGTGCGCTCGGCGCATGTCGAGGCGCAGCACCATTTGCCGTTGCTGCCGGGCACCAATGTCGCGGTGCTCACCGCCATCGCGCACGTCATCGTCACCGAAGGTCTGGTTGACGAAGCCTTCGTGCGGGAGCGTTGCGACTGGAGCGAATTCGAAGACTGGGCAGCGTTCGTCGCGCAGCCGAAGAATAGCCCGGAAGCGACCGCGATCATGACCGGCGTCGATCCGAAAGAATTGCGCGGCGCGGCGCGGCTGTTCGCCAATGGCGGCAACGGCGCGATTTATTACGGCCTCGGCGTCACTGAGCATTCGCAGGGCTCGACCACGGTCATCGCGATCGCGAATCTGGCAATGGCCACCGGCAATATCGGCCGCCCCGGCGTCGGCGTGAATCCGCTGCGTGGCCAGAACAACGTGCAGGGCGCGTGCGACATGGGCTCGTTCCCGCACGAACTGCCGGGCTATCGCCACATCGCCGGCGATGCCGTGCGCGAGACGTTCGAGGCGCTGTGGAACGTCAAGCTCGACGCCGAGCCGGGCCTACGCATTCCGAACATGTTCGATGCGGCGCTCGACGGCAGCTTCATGGGCATCTACGTGCAGGGTGAGGACATCCTGCAATCCGACCCGAACACCAAGCACGTCGTGGCCGCGTTGCAGGCGATGGAATGCGTCATCGTCCACGATTTATTTTTGAACGAGACCGCGAACTACGCGCATGTATTTCTGCCGGGTTCGACCTTCCTGGAAAAGAACGGCACCTTCACCAATGCCGAGCGTCGCATTCAGCGCGTCCGCAAGGTGATGGCGCCGCGCAACGGCATGGAAGATTGGGAAGTCACGCTCGGTCTCTCCAAGGCGATGGGCTACCCGATGCATTACGATCATCCGTCCGACATCATGGACGAGATCGCCGCGCTGACGCCGACATTCGCCGGCGTGTCCTATGCCAAGCTCGAAGAACTCGGCTCGGTGCAGTGGCCGTGCAACGACAAGATGCCGCTCGGCACGCCGGTGATGCATATCGACGGCTTCGTGCGCGGCAAGGGCAAGTTCGTCGTCACCGAATACGTGCCGACCGACGAGCGCACCGGGCCGCGTTTCCCGCTGCTGCTCACCACCGGCCGCATCCTCAGCCAGTACAACGTCGGCGCGCAGACGCGGCGCACGCAGAACGTCGTCTGGCACGAAGAAGACCGGCTCGAAATGCATCCGCACGACGCCGAACAACGCGGTGTGCGCGACGGCGATTGGTGCAAGCTGCAAAGCCGCGCCGGCGAGACGACATTGCGCGCGCTCATCACCGAGCGCGTTGCGCCCGGCGTCGTCTACACGACGTTCCATCACCCGACGACGCAGGCCAACGTGATCACGACGGACTTCTCGGACTGGGCGACCAACTGCCCGGAATACAAGGTCACGGCCGTGCAGATTTCGCCGTCGAACGGGCCATCCGAATGGCAGAAGGCCTATGACGAGCAGGCGCGGCACTCGCGGCGCATTGCCGTTCCGGCCGAGGCTGCGGAGTAACCATGGACGGGCCGGTCCGCAGCGTTCCACGCAAGGTCTGGCGCGCCCACGGCGTGACCGAAAGCGCGCGCTCGGTGCCGCAAGAAACCGCTGTGGCGCTGACCTATAATGGCGGCACCCATGCGGTGATGATGGCGACGCCGGCGAATCTGCACGACTTCGCGATCGGCTTCAGCCTCGCCGAGGGCGTGGTGCAATCGCCCGACGAGATCGAGACGCTGGATATCGTCGATCTCGATGGCGGCGTCGAATTGCGGATGTGGTTGCCGCAGGCCAACGAAGAACGTCTGCGCGAGCGGCGACGGCAGATTGCCGGGCCGACAGGATGCGGACTCTGCGGCGTCGATTCGATTCAGGCAGCGTTGAAGCCGGCGGCGATCGTCACCGGCGGCGGACTGTTTTCGCCGCAGCAGGTAATGGCGGCGATGCAATCCGTCGCGCCGTTGCAGGTCATCAACATCGAAACCCGCGCCGTGCATGCGGCGGCGTTCTGGACGGCGGCACGCGGCATCATTTGCCTGCGCGAGGATGTCGGCCGCCACAACTCGCTGGACAAACTTGCCGGCGCTTTGGCGCGCGAAAAAATCTCGGCGTCGGACGGCATCGTGCTGCTGACCAGCCGCGTGTCGGTGGAAATGGTCCAAAAATCAGCCGCGATGGGTGCGGCGTTGATCGTCTCGGTGTCGGCACCCACTGCATTGGCCGTGCGGATGGCCTACGCCGCGGGCATCACGCTGGTCGCGATCGCGCGTGCCGATGGATTCGAAGTGTTCACGCATGCAGGTCGGATTTTGTCCGAGCCTGCTGCGAAAGGAGCGAGCGATGTCGCCTGACAGGTTGATTCACATGGCGAACCAGATCGGCATCTACTTCCGCAGCCAGGGCGCGGACAAAGCCGTGCCGGGGATCGCCGAACATATCCGCAAGTTCTGGGACCCGCGCATGCGCAAGGCGATCTCGGCGCATCTCGATGCCGGCGGCGAGGGGCTCGACCCGCCGGTGCGCGAGGCCATCGCGTCGCTGAAGGGGTAGCTTGAGATTGTCATTCCGGGGCGAGCATTCGACGTCGTCTTCGACGCCGAATGCGAGAGCCCGGAATCCATAACCCCGACAGGGAGTATGGATTCCGGGCCTGCGCCACTTGTCGGCTATAGCCGACAGCGCGACGCATCCCGGAATGACAAATCCTTACTTCACATCCAGCAATTCGACGTCGAACATCAGCACGGCATTCGGCGGAATGA
>JANMAN010000790.1:0-4259 GCA_031359885.1 Tardiphaga sp.
TGCCAAACAGCTCGGAATCGACCGATGCCTGCCGCGCCGCCATCCAGTTGACGTTGCCGCGAAGCGTGTTGATCTCGCCGTTATGCGCGACCATCCGTTAGGGATGCGCAAGCGACCAGGTCGGGAAGGTGTGGGTCGAGAAGCGCTGATGCACCAGCGCCAGTGCGCTCTCGAAATCGGGCTCGTGCAGATCGGGATAGTAGCTGCCGAGCTGATCGGCGAGGAACATGCCTTTGTAGATCACCGTGCGGCATGACATCGACACCGGGTAATAGCCCGCGAGGCCGCGATCGCGGCGCTGATAGATCGCCTGCGAAATCGACTTGCGCAGGATGTAGAGCCGGCGCTCGAAATCATCATCGGTCTTGATCGCTTTGCCGCGCCCAATGAACACCTGCATGTTCGCCGGTTCGGTCGGCTTCACGGTCTCGCCGAGCGAGGAATTGTCGGTCGGCACATCGCGCCAGCCGAGCAGCACGAGCCCTTCGGTCTTGATCTGATCGCCGATGATGCTCTTGATGACGTTACGCCACGGCGTTTCGCGCGGCATGAACAGTGCGCCGACGGCGTATTCGCCAGGCGCAGGCAATGTGAAGCCGAGCTCTTTCGCTTTGCGGGCGAAGAACCCGTGCGGGATCTGCACGAGGATGCCAGCGCCGTCGCCGGCGCGCGGGTCCGCGCCGACAGCGCCGCGATGCTCGAGATTGCAAAGGATGCTGATCGCATCCGACACAATCTGATGCGATTTCTTGCCCTTGATGTTGGCGATGAAGCCGACGCCGCAGGCGTCCTTTTCCTTCGACAGGTCATAGAGACCATAGGCCGGCGGACGCCAGGTATGTTCGTGAGGTTGGTGTTCTTGAGGCGCGTGGTCTTGCAGCGATTCAACACGTTTCGATGCCGAGTCCACAGCCAACGCATCCGATCCGATGATGTCGTGCTTGAACTTCGACTCGCTCATGTTCGTCCTCTCGCCCCATGGGGCTCTGTCACCAAACCCGTCGTCTTATTTCTGACCGTTCCCGCGCAGAGTGGCGCTTCGCGGCATACCCTTTCTGCAGGGCCGCCGCTCGCGCCGCGCGAGCCATTATGTTCGAGGTCATTGCCGGCGTTCTATGCCTTTGGGATATCAACCGTCCCCAAACACCATAGCCCGCCCGCCGGCGTCGCTGTCACCCGACAATCGCGCATTGCAATCCACATGCCGGATTGCACCGCCAATTGCGACAGTGATGCTGTCCTAAGCACGACATTGCCAAATTTTTTTCTAGCACACAAGCGCGCGGAAGTCGTTGCCTGATCTGCAACTCACGCACTGCGTAGGCCTGAAAATCCGGTTGCTCGCTTGATTTAGAGTGCCGTGAA
The DNA here is from genome assembly GCA_031359885.1 of Tardiphaga sp. GTDB lineage: Bacteria > Pseudomonadota > Alphaproteobacteria > Rhizobiales > Xanthobacteraceae > Tardiphaga. The sequence continues at coordinate 1,366 of JANMAN010000790.1, forward strand.
TTGAGGGCAAACGCGCCGTGTTCCCGCCAAAGGACCGCCGGATTCGCCAACGATCATGATCGCTTGGTACCGGCCGACGGGCGCGGGGGCGTAACAGGAGCACGATGTGATGACGAAATGGCTGGGGTTGATCGTGACCGCGGGGATCGCGATCGCTGCGGGAGCTGCGTCGGCACAGGGCGTTTATCCGCGCGGCGGATATGGCACGGCGTCGGATCTGGACGGCAGCTATTCGGACCGGCCGTATCCGGGACGGCCTTATGCCGATCGACCTTACGTCGACGTGCCGCCCTATGCAGGCTTGCCGCCTGACGGTCCGAGGCCGCTGCCGCCGCGCATCCTGGAGCCGCGCTACGGCGAGCGCGCTTACGACGAGCCGGGTTACGCGCCAGCCTTGCTGCCACCGACCGCCGTCTACGGCATTCTGCGCGATCGAGGCTATTCGCCGCTCGGCATCCCGCAGCAACGCGGATTGGTCTACACGATTTCAGTGATCTCGCCCGAGGGCAGCGACGGTCGCCTCGTTATCGACGCGCGCAGCGGACGCATCTTGCGGTTCATGCCGGCCTATCGCATGGGCGACCGAATGGACGAGGAAAGCAACAACGCCTACGGACCGGTCCGCGCGCCGCCGCCGATTGCAGGTCTCGGAGGTGCGCCGCGTCCGCCGATGCTCGTGCCGCGCGTCGCCACCCGCACACCCAATGTGCCTTTGCCGAAGCCGGTGCCGCCGCGCGCCGTCGCGTCTCCGGCCCAACCGGTCGCTCCGAAAGCAGCAGCAGCAACTCCTCCTGCCACGAAGAAGCCCGCCGATGCGCAGGCGTCGATCCCGCAGCCGCCGGCTGCGACGACAACCGCGCCTGTTCCAGCAGCGCCGCCCGCGGTAATCGAGGCCAAGCCCGCCACGCCGCCTGTGATCCAGCCGACGCAGGATATGCCGCCGGCTCAAGGGCTCGAGTAAAACCTCTCGCTTCGATCGTAAAAACGCCCCGGCATGCCGGGGCGTTTCGTTTTGAATGATGGAGCCTGTCGATTAAGCAGCGGCCCGTTCGGCAGTGCCATCGACAACCTGCGGCGCAGATGCCGGGCTCGTCACGCCGATCGGAATGTTGCGCGGCTTCTTTGCCTCGGGTATCTCGCGAACGAGATCGACATGCAGCAGGCCGTTCTCGAGCGACGCATTCTTCACCTGCACGAAGTCCGCAAGCTGGAACGCGCGCTCGAAGGCGCGTGCGGCGATACCGCGATACAGAACTTCGCCCTTGGCGCCGTTCTCGTTGGCGGATTTCTCGCCCTTGATCGTCAGCGTATTTTCCTTCGCCACGATCGAGAGTTCGCCCTGCGAAAAACCGGAAACGGCGACGCTGATGCGGTAGTCGTTCTCGCTACGGCGCTCGATGTTGTAGGGCGGATAGCCTGACGCGGTTTCCGCGGACGTCTGATCGAGCAGCGAGAACAGCCGGTCGAAGCCGACGGTGGAGCGATAAAACGGAGTGAGGTCATAGGTACGCATGGGATAGTCCTCCATTGAGCGACTGAGTGAACCCGCCCGCCATCGGGCCGGGCTTTCGTCATGTGCAGCCGCTAGAGTGGCCTGCACGAAGCTGATATGGGAGGGTCGTCGCATCCTTCAATAGCCCCGCCGATGCGTCGCCAAAAAAATATAAGCAAAATAATACAATGATTTAGGTCGTCGGATCACGCCATGACGCTTGTATCGATCCCCGCCAATCCGGTCCCGGACGGCGCCGTCAGCGGCACCATCAAGGCCGCCGATGGCGTGGAGTTGCGGTTCGCGCGCTGGCCCGCGCCGGCGGGTCGGAAGGGCACCGTTTGCCTCTTCACGGGGCGTGCCGAAAGCATCGAAAAATACTTCGAGACCGTGCGCGATTTGCAAGATCGCGGCTTTGCGGTTGCGATGATCGATTGGCGGGGGCAGGGCCATTCCGCACGGCGGCTTCGCGACTCGCGCAAAGGCTATGTGCGCGACTTCGCGGAATTCGAACGCGATGTCGAAGCCCTGATGCAGCATGTCGTGTTGCCGGATTGCCCGCCGCCGTTTTTTGCACTGGCGCATTCGATGGGCGGCGCGGTGATGCTCCGCGTCGCGCAGTCCGGCAAGCGCTGGTTCGATCGCATGGTGCTGTCGGCACCGATGATCGACCTGCCGGGCCGCTCCACGACCCTGCCGGTGCGATTATTCGCGCGCGCCTTGCGATGGGCCGGACGCGGCGGCAATTTCGTGCCTGGCGGGACCGACGTTTTGGCCGGCACGTCGCCATTTCTCAACAATGCTCTGACCAGCGATCCGGTGCGCTACGCCCGCAACGCCGCGATCTATGCGGAAGACCCGACGCTCGGTATCGCGTCGCCGACGGTGGCTTGGGCCGACGCGGCCATTCGCGCGATGATGGAATTTCGCGGGGCCGATTATCCCGCCACGATCCGCCAGCCGATCCTGATGATGGCGGCGAGCGGCGACACCGTCGTCTCCACGGCGGCCATCGAAGAGTTCGCCTATCACCTGCGCGGCGGGTCGCATCTCGTGATCGCCGGATCGCGGCACGAAATTTTGCAGGAGCAGGATCGCTATCGACAGCAATTCTGGGCGGCGTTCGATGCGTTCATTCCCGGCACGCCGCTGTATTAGGGCGTTACGCGCCACCGGATTCGGAGCCGCGGGGATGAGGGGCGTGCATCTTGGTGCGGCCTCTCGCAGCAAGACGCTGTCGTCACCCGGCAAGGCGCTCTTTGCGCCGCCGACCGGGTGATCCAGTATTCCAGAGCATGGATGATGGGCGTACTGGTTCCCCGCGTTCGCGGGGATGACGGCCGTGCATGCGGATGCGCCGTGCATCTCGGATTCGAATTTCAAACAGCCCCTTCAACAGCCA
>JANMAN010000803.1:0-1957 GCA_031359885.1 Tardiphaga sp.
TGGACTGCGTACCAGGGGTTGAAAGCCGCGAAGACGCCGGGATTGGCGACGATGTGGGGAAGCGCGGCCAGACCGAGCGCCAGGAACCAGATCACCATGACCGGACCGAAGAAGGTCGCGACCTTGCTGGTGCCCCGGTTCTGCACCAGGAACAGGGCGACGATGATCACCACCGTGATCGGCAGGACGTAGTGCTCGAAGGCGGGGGTGACGAGCTTGAGACCCTCCACCGCCGAGAGCACCGAGATCGCCGGAGTGATGACGGCGTCGCCGTAGAACAGGGAGGCCCCGAGCAGGCCGAGCATGAAGACGATGCGCGAGCCGCCGAGCGCCTTGCGGGCGAGCGCCATCAGCGAGAGGATGCCGCCCTCGCCGTTGTTGTCCATGCGCAGCAGGATGACGACGTACTTGATCGTCACGATGAGCAGCAGCGCCCACAGGATCAGCGAGGCGGTACCGAGCACCTCCTCGACGAGCAGGATGCCGTCGGCCCGGGCTGGTCCCAGCGCTTCGCGGAAGGCGTAGAGGGGGCTCGTGCCGATGTCGCCGTAGACCACGCCGACCGAGCCGACGACGAGCGTCCAGAGGGGTGTCGGGACGTGATCGCGCTGGGTCTCCACCGGGTCGGCGCCGAGGCGGCCGGCAGGGTCGGGAGGAGCGGCAGGTGCGCTCGGGGAGGCGGCTTGCGTCATGGGATGAAATCCAGGCTTCGGCCTGCGAGAGACTGGAACGACGCAGGTTCACGTCCCACACGAAAGGCGCCCCACCGGCCGCGACTCCGTCGGACAGCGGGCGCGATCATGCAACGACACGGCCATGTGCCCCGCGGAGGGCGGAACGACAAGGTCGCGGCCCTACTCGGCCGCGCTGCGGGCGCCTGAGCCGAACCGGCGCTCGATGTAGTCGGTGACGACCTTCTCGAAATCCTTGGCCAGCGTCGGCCCGCGCAGGGTCATCGCCTTCTTGCCGTCGATGAAGACGGGGGCGGTGGGCGTCTCGCCCGTACCCGGCAGCGAGATGCCGATATCGGCATGCTTCGACTCGCCGGGTCCGTTGACGATGCAGCCCATCACCGCGACGTTCAGGCCCTCGACGCCGGGATAGCTCTTCTTCCACTCCGCCATCGAGCTGCTGATCCAGTTCTGGATGTCGCGGGCGAGTTCCTGGAAGGTGGTCGAGGTGGTGCGGCCGCAGCCCGGGCAGGCCGCGACGAGCGGCACGAAGGTGCGGAAGCCCATGGTCTGCAGGAGCTCCTGGGCCACCTTCACCTCGACGGTGCGGTCGCCGCCGGGCTCGGGGGTCAGCGAGTAGCGGATCGTATCGCCGATCCCCTCCTGCAACAGCACGCCGATGGCGGCGGAGGCCGCCACGATGCCCTTCGAGCCCATGCCCGCCTCTGTCAGGCCGAGATGGATCGCGTAGTCGGAGCGACGGGCGACTTCGCGGTAGACCGCGATGAGGTCCTGCACGGCCGAAACCTTGGCGGACAGGATGATCCGGTTCTTCGGCAGCCCGATCTCCTCTGCCCGCGCCGCGGAGAGAAGGGCCGATTGCACCATCGCCTCGCGCATCACCGCACGGGCATCAACCGGCCTCGGCAGCCTCGCGTTCTCGTCCATCATGTGGGTGAGGAGGGCCTCGTCGAGCGAGCCCCAGTTCGCGCCGATTCGGACCGTCTTCCCGTAGCGGATCGCCTGCTCGATGATCGTCGAGAACTGGCGGTCCTTCTTCTCCTTGAACCCGACATTACCGGGATTGATCCGGTACTTGGCCAGCGCCTCGGCGCAGGCCGGATGGTCGGAGAGGAGCTGATGGCCGATATAGTGGAAATCGCCGATCAGCGGCACGTGGACGCCGATGCGCTCCAGGCGATCGCGGATCTTCGGCACCGCTGCCGCGGCCTCGTCGCGGTCGACGGTGATGCGCACCACCTCCGACCCGGCCCGCGCCAGGGCGG
>JANMAN010000005.1:0-1764 GCA_031359885.1 Tardiphaga sp.
GTATAAGGCGATTTACGAGTAAGGGGATTTACAAGTAACTCACACTATAGGCCGTCATCACCGGGCGAGGGCCGCCGGCGACGTCTTCGTCGTCGTCGGGGCGAGCCCGCCGACCCGGTGATTCATCTAAGACAATTTAGCGAAGACGATGGATTGCCGGGTCATAAGGCGCGGGGAAGACGGCGCTTCGCGCCGAAGCCCTGCAATGACGGCAGTGCCCGTTGTGATTCCTACTCCCTCACGCTCTTAAATTCCTTCGCCACCGGATCGAGCACCGACAACGAGCCTTCCGCGACGCCGAAATACGCGCCGTGCAGCTCGATCTCGCCACGCTCCAGCGCGAGTTGCACGAACGGAAACGTCGCCAGGTTTTCGAGGCTGCGAAACACCGCAGCCTTTTCGATCCGCGTGACGAAATCCTGCATCGTCTCGTGATCGCGGATTTCCACCTGCTCGCCCGGCTTGACGAACATCGACATCCAGCGGCCGATGAAATCGCCCTCGGACAGCGGTGCGGCCTTATCGACGAAAGCGCGAATGCCGCCGCATTGTGCGTGGCCGAGCACGACGATGTGCTTGATCTTCAACACCTGCACGGCAAATTCCAGTGCCGCCGAAACGCCGTGCGCCCCGCCGTCCGGCTGATACACCGGCACCAGATTGGCGACGTTGCGGACGACGAACAATTCGCCCGGCCCGGCGTCGAAAATAACCTCGGGCGAGACGCGCGAGTCGCAGCAGCCGATCACCATCACCGGCGGCGATTGCCCGCGCTCGGAGAGTTCGCGGTAGCGCGATTGTTCGGTTGGCAGCCGTTCGGACGTGAACTGCCGATAGCCGTCGATCAGAAAATCCGGAAACGATGTCATGACACCCCTCATGCTGGTCGGCATCGGATAGCGAAACGCGCGGCCGGGAACAAGGCTTTCGCGCATGACGCCGCGATGTTATCCGGAAGCCACGACACTCATATAAGGGACGAACGCCGATGATCCGCCCGCGCCGCAGCCATCTGTTCATGCCGGGCTCGAACCCGCGCGCGCTGGAAAAGGCGCGCGATTTGCCGTGCGACGGGCTGATCCTCGATCTGGAGGACGCGGTTGCGCCCGACGCCAAGGGCCGCGCACGCGATGCCATCGCGGAAGCGGTCGCGGCGAAACCGTTCGGCAAGCGCGAGGTGTTGATCCGCATCAATGCGCTGGATTCGCCGTGGTGGATCGACGACGTCGCGATGGCCGCGAAGGCGAAACCCGACGGCATCCTGGTGCCGAAGATTTCCAGCGTCGAAGACCTCGCCGCGATCGCGGATCGGTTGAGCGATATCAATGCCGACATGGCGATCCGGGTCTGGGCGATGATCGAGACCGCTCGCGCGGTACTACATGTCGAAGACCTCGCGGCCGCCTCGAAGGATTCCGAGATGCGGCTTGCCGGCTTCGTGTTCGGGCCCAACGACATCGCGCGCGAAACGCGCATCCGCATGGTGCCCGACCGCGCGACGATGCTGCCGATGATCGTAAACTGCGTGCTTGCCGCGCGGATGTACGGCCTCGACGTGCTCGACGGTCCTTATGGCGACATCGCCAATGCCGAGGGTTTCAAAGCCGAATGCGCGCAAGCCCGCGATCTCGGCTATGACGGCAAGACGCTGATCCATCCCGGCCAGATCGAAGCCTGCAACGCAGCCTTCACGCCGCCGGCTGAAGAGGTGGCGCAGGCGCGCAGAATTCTCGACGCGTTCGCGCTGCTGGAGAATGCGTCGCG
>JANMAN010000023.1:0-2065 GCA_031359885.1 Tardiphaga sp.
CCTGCGGGCGCGGATTGAGCGCGGGCAAACTCGCGACGGCGACATGCCGGTCCTATGCGTATCTGTTCAATGTTCGCACGTCGGAATATTTCCGCTGCGGGGTCAGCCTGTCGATGACGCGCGACGCCAAAGAGGTCGTCAATGTTCAGAGCGACGGCGGCTGCATCAAGAAGCCGCGAATCTTCGATGCGGATTCGAGCTATTCGTTCGACGCGACGGAGACGGAGCCGCCGAACACCAATTCGTTTTTCGGCAATGGCGGCTACGCGATCTGGGCCAGCGATAACACCCAGCAAAAGGTGCGCGGCTGCATCAGCATCGCATCCGGTTTCGGCACGGACGTGTCGCGCTGCGTGGACATGAAATTCGAGTGAGCGTTTAGTCCTTGCGGCGATCCTTCGAGGCTCGCCGCAAGAGCGGCGCCGGACGACGAAGACGTCGCCAGACGCACCTCAGGATGACGTAATCTGTGTTGAAACGCCGTCACCCTGAGGCGCTCGCCTGACCGCGCTCTTGCGCGGTCATTTTGGGCGAGCCTCGAAGGGCGACGGCCGGCCCCCGACTAAGTCTACTCCGGCTTGAGCCCGGCGAACTGGGCGACCTTGCCCCACTTCTCCATCTCGGACACGACGAATGCCTGCATCTCTTCGGGCGTGCCGCCGACCGGCTCGGCCCCGAGCTTGCGCAGGCGCGCGATGCCGTCCTCGGTCTTGAGGAATTTGTCGATGCTGGCGTTGAGCTTGGCGATGATTTCCTTGGGAGCCTTCGCGGGCGCCGCGACCGTAAACCACGACGACGCGTCGTAGCCGGGCACGCCGGATTCCGCGATCGTCGGAACGTCGAGCAACGGCCAGCGCTTGGCGGTCGAGATCGCAAGCGGGCGGATCGATTTCGCTTCGGCGAAAGGCTGCGCCGCCGGGAGATTGTCGATCATCACGTGGACGCGGCCGGCGATCAGGTCCGTCAGCGCGGGCGCGCTGCCTTTGTACGGCACATGCGTCATCTGCACGCCGGTCATCGACTTGAACAGTTCGGTGGACAGATGCGCGGTCGAACCGATGCCCGGCGTGCCGTAGAACAATTCGTTCGGCTTCGCCTTTGCGAGCGCGATAAGTTCGGCGACCGACTTGGCCTCGAGCGAATTCGTCACCGAGCACAGGTTCGGGACTTTCGCGATGATGATGACGGGTGCGATGTCGGCGAGTTGGTCGTACGACATCGCCTTGAAGACGAATTTGTTGATCGAGTGCGTGCCGGGCGTGCCGACCAGAAAGTTGTAGCCGTCGGTCGGGCCCTTCGCGACGGAATCCGCGGCGATGTTGCCGCCGGCACCGGTCTTGTTCTCGACGATGAATTGCTGGCCGTATTCTTCGGACATTTTCTGCGCGACGAGACGCGCCAAAATGTCGGTGGTGCCGCCGGCCGCGAACGGCACGATGAACTTCACCGGGCGCACCGGCCAATCGGCCGCCTTTGCACCGCGCGAAATCAGTGGCAGCGCGCCGAGCGCGGCTGCGCCGCCGACGAGCAACGAGCGCCGGCTCAAACGGGCGGATTTGGTGTGCGATGCGGACATGCGGAATCCTTGATCAAGGGGAAGCGTTGCCGACCATGTACCGCGCGGCCCGCCGCGTTGCAAAGGGCTGCGCCTGTGCGTCGCTGTCAGGGTTGACGGGGAGTTGCGTTCGCCGGAACCGGCATCGGTCGGGTCGGTCCAGTTTCCGGCATCATCGCCATGAACACCGCGAATCCGATTGCGGCAATCGCAGCAAGGAACAGGAACGCCGCGCCGTAGCCCGCGCCGACGACGATGAAGCCGGCCCCAGCTGTGGAGAGTGCGCCGCCGAGTCCCGCCGCCGTGGCGAGGGCGCCCTGGCTGACGTTGAAACGGCCCGTGCCACGCGTGAGGTCCGCCACGACGAGCGGGAACAGCGCGCCGAAAATGCCCGCGCCGACTCCGTCGAGCAGTTGCACGCCCACCAGCCAATAAGGATTGTCGGATAACGGATACAGCACGCCGCGCAGCGCTAGCACGGCAAGCGCCACCGCAAAGATCGGCTTGCGG
>JANMAN010000041.1:0-7191 GCA_031359885.1 Tardiphaga sp.
CGAAGGTCATTTTCCGAAGCGTTCCGACCCGACGCCGGATGCGCCGCTGCGGCTGCACGGCGAGATCAATGTCGTGTTGATCGCTGTCATCATCGCAGCTATTCTTATCAGCGCCAGTTGGAAGCCGGGCGTTGCGTTCACCATCGCCGGCACGACGCTCGAATTGCAGAACGTTTTGCGCGATCTCGTGTTCGTTCTCGTAACGGCCGCGTCGATCGTCTTGACGAAGCGCGAGCATCGCGCCGCCAACGGGTTCTCGTGGGGGCCGATCCGCGAAGTCGCCGTGTTGTTCGCCGGCATCTTCATCTGCATCGCACCAGTCATGGCGATGTTGCAGGTGGGTTCGAACGGCGTGTTCGCGCCGCTCGTCGCCCTTGTCGGCAATGTTGACGGCAAAGCCAATCCGCTGGCGTATTTCTGGCTCACCGGCGGGTTGTCGTCGTTTCTCGACAACGCACCGACCTATCTCGTGTTCTTCGAACTCGCCGGCGGTGACGCAAAACTGCTGATGACGGCGGGTGCCGCGACCTTGCAGGCGATTTCGGCCGGCGCAGTGTTTATGGGCGCGAACACCTATATCGGCAACGCGCCGAACTTCATGGTCTACGCAATTGCACGCGATGCCGGCGTAAAAATGCCAAGCTTCTTCGGTTATATGCGGTGGTCGGGCGCGATCCTGTTGCCGATTTTCGTCTTGACCGGATGGCTGTTCCACCGCTGATGCTTACGTCCCGTTTACCATACCAATCTAAGGTTCAGACAAGCGCGCGCTGCGCGCATGCTTCGGTCGTCGGTGGTGGAGTCTCTGGTGCGGTATCATCTGCTTTTTAAGCCGACCTTGCTCGCCCTCGTCGTGGCTGGCTTCGTCGTGCCGCAGCCTTCCTCGGCGCAAAACTTCTTCGATTTTCTCTTCAATGGCGGGCAGCCCCAAAAACAGCAGCGCCAGCAACGGCAACCGGACCCGTCGCCGGTCGAAAACTTCTTTGCCGATCCGTTCGGGATGAGCCCGCAGCCCGCGCCACCACCGCGTCAGGCGTCGAGCGGCGGCGGCGGCGGCGGGTCGGGGCCGGCCTTCTGCGTGCGCAGTTGCGACGGCAAATATTTTCCGCTGATGTCGCGCGCCGGCATGCCGCCGACCCAGATGTGCCAGGCGTTCTGCCCGGCCAGCGTCACCAAAGTGTTTTACGGGAGCAACATCGACAGCGCATCCGCCGGCAACGGCGAACGCTACGCCGACTCCGAGAATGCGTTCGCTTATCGCAAGGCGCTGAAGCCGGATTGTACGTGCAACGGCCGGTCCGCCGCCGGGCTGGCCCCGGTCGATCTCGCCTACGATACGTCGTTGAGGGCCGGCGACGTGATCGCGACGGCGAACGGCCTCGTCGCCTATTCCGGTGTGCGGCTCGGCGCCAGCCAAAGCCCGGAGTTTACGCCGGTGGCGTCGTTTCCAGGGCTGACCTCGGAGGTCAGGGCCAAACTCGGCGAGATGAAAGTCGCGCCCGTGACCGCGGATCTGGTCGACAGCCCGAAGCCGATCGAGGCCGAACCGCTGCCGCCTGTCGCGGCCAAGCCGATCGTTGCACCGAAGCCCGGCAAGCGCGCGGACCTTCGTTAAATCAGCGCGACAGGATCACCCCGATCACGTTCGGCGCGTTGCGATAACCGTCCTCGATCGCGGCACGCGCGGCGGCCCGGTTCCCCGGCGTCAGCAGGCCGCGTTTTTCGGCCAGGATCATCCAGCAATACCCCCACCAGTCCTGAAGCATGCCGTGGTCGTCGACCAGGTCGAAGCCCTGTTCGGCGGCGAAGATGCGCGCATGGGCCTCGTCCAGCGTGTCGAGCCAGTTGTGGTCGGCGGCGGACAACAGATCGTCGTCGAAATCGTCGGTCGTGTAGCCCCACACCGACAGGCACACTGCGTTGAATTCGCGGTCGATCTGGTCGTCGTCGATCAGCCGCCGGCGCGACGCTTGATGCAGCCGCGACAGGTCGCGCGCGAAATCCGCGATCCGGGTCAGGGCGAATGGGTCGAAGGCGATGGTGGACATCTAGTCCTCGCAGGGTCAATCAGGCCATAGATATTGTGGCGCGCGCGCCGAATCACAATGATATATCAATGGCTTATAAATTTGTTCTTAATTCGTTCTAAGGCTAGGCTGTAGTCGAATGTCGTCCCGGCAAGCGCGCTCGTCTTCGAGCAGGCGCGCACGCCGGGACCCATACGCCGAAGCATTTCGTCCTGGACAGCGGAGCATATTATGGGCCTCGCAGAACGGTATTGCGTTTACATCCTTGCAAGTCGTCGCCACGGCACGTTGTACATCGGCGTGACGTCAAACCTGGCCATTCGGCTCGAGCAACATCGAGCCGGTTTGGGATCAGAGTTCGTCAAAACGCATGGTGTCTTTCGCTTGGTGCACGTCGAATATTTTGCATCGGCTCAAGACGCGATCAAACGCGAAAAACAGCTCAAGAACTGGCGCCGCGACTGGAAGATCGATCTGATAGAGCAGAACAATCTGGACTGGAGCGATCTGTCCCATCTGATCTAAGTCATTGGGTATGGGTCCCGGCGTGCGCTCGCGCCCGATGGCGCTCTCTTGCCGGGACGACAAGATGCACAAATTCGTCTTGCCCAAATCGACGGCAACGCTGCCAAAAGCACATCAGCAAGGCGGGTTCCGGTCGCGCTGCAATCCGGTTATGCTCTCGATCTGACACAGGATGGGAATGCCGGTTTGCCAAATTCAACCTTGCCGATGCCGCTTCAATCAGCCTCCGAACCGCTTGACGAGCTGGCGCTGACCGAGATCAAAGGTGCGATCCTCGCCAAGCTCACCCTCGCCATCGGCAAGGATGCAGCTCTCGCCACCCGGCACGACTGGTACAAGGCCGCGGCTTTGGCGTTGCGCGACCGCATCGTCCATCGCTGGCTGGTGACGGAAAAACAGAGTTATGATGCCGGCCGCAAGCGGGTCTATTACCTATCGCTCGAATTTCTGATCGGGCGTCTCTTTACCGACGCGCTGAACAACATGGGGCTGCTGCCGCTGTTCGATGCGGCGCTGGGCGATCTCGGTGTCGGGCTCGACGATCTCAGAAAATGCGAGCCGGATGCCGCGCTCGGCAATGGCGGCCTCGGCCGCCTCGCCGCCTGCTTCATGGAAAGCATGGCGACGCTGCGGATTCCCGCGTTCGGCTACGGCATCCGCTACGATTTCGGATTGTTTCGGCAGATCATCTCGCACGGCTGGCAGCAAGAATATCCGGACGAATGGCTCGGCTTCGGTAATCCGTGGGAACTGCAACGTCCCGAGGTCGTCTATCAAATTTATTTCGGCGGACATGTCGTGCGCAAAACCGATGCGCGCGGCCGCGAGTTGTCGATCTGGCAGCCGGGCGAGACCGTGCAAGCCGTCGCCTATGACACGCCGATCGTCGGCTGGCGCGGCCAGCATGTGAATGCGCTGCGGCTATGGTCGGCACGCGCGCCCGATCCGCTCCGGCTCGACGTATTCAACACCGGCGATTATCTCGGCGCTAGCGCTGCGCAGGCGCGCGCAGAAGCGATCTGCAAATTCCTTTACCCGAACGACGAGACCGCCGCCGGCCGCGAATTGCGGCTGCGTCAGGAATATTTCTTCGTCTCGGCGTCGTTGCAGGATTTGGTCAAGCGCCATCTGGAATCCGAAGGCCAGTTGCGCAATCTGTCGGCCAAAGCCGCGGTGCAGCTCAACGACACGCATCCGAGCCTAGCCGTTGCCGAGCTGATGCGCATCCTGATCGATCTGCACAACATGCCGTGGGACGACGCCTGGCAGATCACCAACGCCACATTGTCCTATACGAACCACACGTTGCTGCCGGAGGCGCTGGAGACTTGGCCGATCGAATTGTTCGAGCGCTGCCTGCCGCGTCACATCGAGATCATCTACCGCATCAATACGCTGCATCTCGACCGCGCAAGCTTGCTGCATCCGGACGACACCAATTATCGCGCGTCGGTCTCGATCATCGACGAGCGCGCCGGCCGTCGCGTGCGCATGGGCCATCTCGCCTTCATCGGTTCGCATCGCATCAATGGTGTGTCGGCGATGCATTCGGAGTTGATGAAGGAGACCGTGTTCCGCGATCTCAATCAGCTCTATCCCGGCCGCATCACCAACAAGACCAACGGCATCACCTTTCGCCGCTGGCTGATGCTGGCCAATCCGAAACTGACAGACCTTTTGCGCGAAGCCTGCGGCGATGCGGTGCTCGACGATCCGTCGCTGCTGTCGCGCCTCGAAGCCTTCGCCGGCGACGCGTCCTTCCAGCAGAAATTCCGTCACGTGAAGCACCACAACAAGATCGCGCTGTCGCGGCTGATCGGCGAACGCATCGGCGTGCAGGTCGATCCGAGCGCGCTGTTCGACGTCCAGATCAAACGCATCCACGAATATAAGCGGCAGTTGCTCAACGTCCTGGAGACCGTCGCGCTGTATCACGACATGCGCGACGACCCGACCCGCGATTGGACGCCACGCGTGAAGATTTTCGCCGGCAAGGCGGCGGCGAGCTATCGCTACGCCAAGCTGATTATCAAGCTCGTCAACGATGTCGCCGAGGTCGTCAACAACGATCCGATCATCGGCGACCGGCTCAAGGTCGCGTTCCTGCCTGACTACAATGTCAGCCTCGCGGAAATCATCATTCCCGCCGCAGATCTGTCCGAGCAGATTTCGACCGCCGGCATGGAAGCGTCCGGCACCGGCAATATGAAGCTCTCGCTCAATGGCGCGCTGACGATCGGCACGCTGGACGGCGCCAACATCGAAATCCGCGACAATGTCGGCGCGGACAACATCGCGATCTTCGGCATGGATGCCGCCGAAGTCGTGGCACGGCGCAACATCGGGCTCGATGCCAGCGATGTCGTCGGTCGTTCGCCGCGACTGGCGCGCGCGATCGCCGCGATCGACAACGGCGCGTTCTCGCCGGACGATCCGGGACGCTTCGCATCGGTCGCGCACGCGCTGCGCCATCTCGACCATTACATGGTCAGCGCCGATTTCGATTCCTATTACGAAGCTCAAAGAAGCATCGACGCGCGTTGGCAGATTCCGCCGGCGTGGTCGCGTGCCGCGATCCTCAACGTCGCGCGCATGGCGTGGTTCTCGTCGGACCGCACCATCGCGGAATATGCCGAAGACATCTGGGACGTGCCGGTGAAGATGGCCGCCGAAGCACAGCCGCCGCGGGCCGTGGTGCGCTGATACAAAACGACTGACGGCGGCCGGTCTGGCGTCGCCCGGCTGACTCTTGATCGACGGGTGACGTTTCGTGCTGACCGCCGCGGCGGTGCCGCTGATTTTGTTCGGCTCACTGCGTCGTCGATGGATTGCGCTGCTGCTGATCGCCGCTCGTCGCTGCGGCATCCGCCCAAATGAAAAGGGCGGCTCGATGAGCCGCCCTTTCAATTTACAATTTGCGACCAAGCTGCTTCTCGACCTGCGCACGCTCCCAATCGCCGTTCAGAAAGGGCACCTTATCGAACACGCGCAGTCCATGAAGCAGCAGGCCGAGCCCCCAGCCCAACGCGACCCATACGACCCACAGGTGACGGGGGAAGGTAAGCATATTGACGATCGCCAGAAAGCCGACGATCACGACATACTGCGCGACGTGAAGATAGAAGCTCTTGATCTTGCGAACATAGGCCAGCGCCAGAGCTTCTTCGGTACTGACGCCAGCATTGCTGACAGCGGGATCGATCGTCGTGTCCATTTCGGTCTCCCTCAAGGTTGAGAAATCGACGTCAAAGACCGCCGCAACCGATTTCAAAGTTTCCACGCTGGGCGTCTGCCCGCGTTCGATCCGCTGGATCGTGCGGACGCTGAGCCCGCTCAACTCCGCCAATTGCTCCTGCGACCAGCCGCGCTGGAGCCTGAGCTTTTGAATCAGCATGTGACGTCCCTCATCATCGCGGCAAAACCTATGAGGACTTTTGGAAGCAGACCACGTCAGCAACCCGCCACGGACACGACATTCACCTGACGGCGTTGCGACAGATAACTTTTGAAAGTATGTCCGCCATCCGCCCAAATAAAAAGGGCGGCTCGATGAGCCGCCCTTTTGAATGCGTCATTTCGCGAGAAATTATTCGGCAGCCAGCTTCACGTCAGGCGCGGCGGCACGGACGTCGGCCTCCACCTGCGCTTCGAACTTGGCGAAGTTCTTTTGGAACATGCCGACGAGGCGGCGTGCGGTGGCGTCGTAATCGGCCGCGTCCTTCCAGGTCTTGACCGGATCGAGGATCTCGCTCGGTACCCCCGGCAGCGCGGTCGGCACAGCGAAGCCGAAATATTTGTCGGTGCGGAATTCGGCATTGCGCAACGAACCGTTCAGAGCGGCGGTCAACAGCGCGCGCGTCACCTTGATCGGCATCCGCGAGCCCACGCCGTATTTGCCGCCGGTCCAGCCGGTGTTGACCAGCCAGAAATCGAGCTTGTGTTCTGCTATCAGCTTGCGCAGCAAATTGCCGTAGACCGACTGATCGAGCGGCTGGAACGGCGAGCCGAAGCAGGTCGAAAATTCCGGCTCGGGATCGTTGCCCAAACCGCGCTCGGTGCCGGCGACTTTGGCGGTGTAGCCGGACAGGAAGTGATACATCGCCTGCGCCGGCGTCAGCTTCGCAATCGGCGGCATCACGCCGAAAGCGTCGGCCGCGAGCATCACGAGATTCTTCGGGTGGCCGGCGCGGCTGGTCGCCGACGCGTTGGGGATGAATTCGAGCGGGTAGGCCGAGCGGGTGTTCTCGGTCTTCGAGCCGTCGTCGAAATCCGGCGCACGCGTGTGTCCGTCGAGCACGACGTTTTCAAGCACCGCGCCGAAACGTTTCGACGCCGCGAAAATCTCAGGCTCGGCTTCTTCGGAGAGCTTGATGCATTTGGCGTAGCAGCCGCCTTCGAAGTTGAAGATGCCGTCCGCGCCCCAGCCGTGCTCGTCGTCGCCGATCAACGTGCGCGCAGGGTCCGCCGAGAGCGTCGTCTTGCCGGTGCCGGACAGGCCGAACAGAAGCGCGGTGTCGCCGGCGCTGCCGACCGTCGCGGAACAGTGCATCGGGAAGACGTCGCGCTCGGGCATCCAGTAGTTGAGGTAGGTGAACACCGACTTCTTGATCTCGCCTGCGTAGGCGGTCCCGGCGATCAG
>JANMAN010000044.1:0-3693 GCA_031359885.1 Tardiphaga sp.
GCCGCTCAAGGTCTCCAGCCCGATCACGATCAACACCGGTGGCTCGCTCGGGCTGTTCTCCGGCGGTTCGCTGGCGATCAATGCGGCGGTCAACGTCAACGGTGCGGGCAGCGTCGCGCTCGGCTACGACGCGTCGAACCCGACGAATCTGACCTTCGCGCTAGGTAAAGGTCTGAGCTTCAACGATGGCAGCGGCAATGCCACGAGTTCGAGCGCCGGCGGCGCGCTGACGATCAACGGCCAGGGCTACACGCTGCTGTATTCGATGGCCGATCTCGACGCCGTCGACGGCCTTAACGGAGTGGATGGCACTGCGGCAACCGCGCCGACCGGTCCCGGCGGCACCGGGATGACCGGCCGCTACGCCCTCGCCGGCAATTTCGACGCTGCGGGCGTCACCTACATCGCGTCGCCGATCCAATATGATCCGAATGCCGGGGTCTCTTTCGGAGGTGTGCTGGAAGGGCTCGGCCACACCATCAGCAATCTGACAGTCGACAAGTCGTCGTCCCAATTCTATGCCGGCTTGATCGACCAAACCGACACGGGCGCCATCGTGCGCGACATCGGTTTGCTCGGCGGCAGCATCACTGGACAGCAATACACCGGCGGCCTTGTCGGCCAGAACAACGGTCTGGTCGCGAACGCCTACAGCACAGCCGCGGTAACGGGAACCTCCTCCGTCGGCGGACTTGTCGGCTACAATTCCGGCAGCCTGACGAATGTCTGGACGGCCGGAGTCGTCAACGGAAGTTCGTCTGTCGGCGGTCTCGCCGGCGACAACTTTGGCAGCATAACGAACGCGCTCTCTGCGAGCTACGTCAAAGGCAATGGCCTCGTGGGCGGGCTTGTCGGGTACAATGACAGCCAAGGCAGCGTGACCAACGCCGTCGTGACCGGAGCGGTCGTCGGAAGTGCGCTTGTCGGAGGAATGGTCGGTTTGAATACCGGCACGATTACGAACAGCTATTACGATGCGGAGACGACAGGTCGGTTTTCGGGCACACAGGCCGACGGCTCAATCGGCCTGACAACAGCGCAGTTGCAGAACAACGGCGCGTCCGGTCTCGGCTCGGCGTTTTCCGGCGGTGCGGATGGACTCTATCCGTACCTTGCGAGCTTCTTCCCGAACGGCGTGCAGGCGGTGTCCGGCTTCGCCTTTACCGACGGCGGCGTGACGCCGCTGACGTCCGGCGCGAACGGCGCGGCTTACGTCTCGATTGCCGGCAACGGTCAAACGCTCGCCACCGTTTCGACAGGGGCGAACGGCTACTACTACAGCATCGTCCCCGCGGGCACGCTCACCGGCAACGGCGTCGCGGCTTACACCCGGCTCGACTCCAACACCGGCGCAGCCGACGCGGTCTCCTATCAGAGCGGCACGCCGGACATCATGACCTTTCTCGACATCTCCGGCGGCTGGCGTCGCGACAAGACAGGGTCGACGTCGCTCTCGGCGCTCGATGCGGGCTTCGCAGCCACGACGAGCGGCACGCCAGTGGCGGCCTTCACGCTGCCCAACCGTTCGATCTTCGCCCCCGACGACTTCGTGCTGGATAGCGCGCTGTCCGTCACCGGCACGCTCAACCTCGCAAGCACCGGCACCGTGACACAGACCGCAGCACTCTCCGCAGGCACGTTGGTGTTGGAGGGGACACCCACAAGCAGCTTTATTCTGACTTACACCGGCAATCAGTTCGGGCGGCTTGCCGCTGCCCGCGGCGCGATTGACGTCTTCAGCGCGACCAGCCTGACCATCGCTGCCAATACCAGCACCGTTTGCGGCTGCGTCGTCACCGGCGTCCTCGCGTCTGGCGCCGTTCAAGTTGCAACGGCAGGCGATCTCATCATCGAGACCGGCGCGGCCGTGTCCGGCGACTCGCCGGTGTTGTCGGCCGTCGGCGCCTTCATCAACAATGCCGGAGCGAAGGCGCTGAAGGCGACGTCGGGCCGCTGGCTGGTGTATTCGGCCGATCCCGCCAACAACGTCTTCGGCGGCCTCGACAGCGGCAACACCGCCGTCTGGAATACGGCGGCCGGCGCGCCGGTGACGCCTGCCGACAATCGCTACGCCTTCGCCGCGGGGCGGACGCTGGCCGTCACCACGTCGAACGACAGCAAGATCTATGGCGAAGACATCACCGGCCGCGTCGCGACCCGCTACGCGATCACGGGCTTCGATCCCGGCATCGCCGGCGCTTATCTGGCCGACAATCCAGCGACGGCTTTCTCCGGCACGGCGAACGTGACATCGGCCGGCGCGGCGGCGACCGCCAATGTCGCGGGGGCGCCCTATGCCATCACCGCGTCGTTAGGGTCGCTGGCGTCCGAGTCCGGCTATGCCTTCAGCTTCGTGAATTCCGGATTGCTGACGATCGACCGGCGCGCCGTCAGCGTGGCCGCCGATGCGCAATCGCGCATCTACGGCAACGCCAATCCTGCGCTGACCTATATCGTCGGCGGGCTTGGTCTCGTGAACGGCGACAAGCTGTCGGGATCGCTGGCGACCTCGGCCGACGCGACATCGAACGTCGGCACCTACGGCATCACGCAAGGCACCCTCGCAGCGACGACCAACTATAATTTGGCCTACCAAGCGGCGTTGCTGACGGTCACGCCCGCGCCGCAAGCACCCACGCCTCCACCGGTTGCGCCCCTTGCCCCCGTGTACGACTCGGCGTCGCTCGCAAGCAGTGTCGTTCGCGATATGGTGGACGCCATCGTGTTGCCCGACGGCGCGAAGCCTTTATCGAGCGTGCCGCCGATCACGACATCGCTCGGCACCGGGGTGTTCTACGCGGACCCGCGCTTCGATACGGTTTACGTCTGCTTCGGCGGCGGCACCGGCGCCGCACGCTCATGCTTCGCCGTGCGATGAAACCACCACCAATTGTAAGAGTGATCAGAGGATTTTCATGAACCGCGTTATTGTGACGATGATGATGTGCCTGCTTGCGGAAACCGCGTTCGCGCAAGCGCCGAAAGAGGCTGCAAAGCCTGTGCCGAGCGTATCGGCCGTGCCGGAGCGGACGACGGCGAGTTTCGGCGATTGGGTTCTGCGCTGCGAAGCGCCGTTGCCGCCGGCCAAGAAAATTTGCGAAGTCGCGCAAGCGATGACCGCCCAGGGGCAGGCCGCGCCGCTCGCGCAGATCGCATTCGGTCGCGCCAAGGCCGGCGACCCGATACGGCTGACATTGGTCCTGCCGACCAACGTCGCGCTTGCGACGAAGCCGAAAGTTCTCGGCGAGAAGGACGACGCGGCGGCGATCGAACTGATATGGGAGCGATGCCTGCCCGGCGGCTGCGTGGCCGCATCGAACGTCGTGGACAGCGCCGTGACGCGACTGTCCAAATACGCCGATCCCGGCAGCATCACGTTCAAAGATGCGGCGGAGCGCGACATTGCGTTACCGCTGTCGTTCCGCGGCCTGTCGCAAGCGCTCGCCGCGCTCGGCAAGGAGAGTTGATCCGGCACGCGATTGCCCGAAATTTTTGCTGAACGTGCCTCATGTTAACGAATTGACTCGGGCATAGCGCCATGCTGCCTTGCCCGCTCAGGACGATTTCATGAGGGGCGCGTGATGAAGCTGATCGGATGTTTCGCAGCCGCGATGGTGGCGGCGCTGGCCACGACCACCGCTGCATCAGCGCAAACCAAAGTTACGATCGCGATCTCCGGATGGACCGGTTTCG
>JANMAN010000066.1:0-3448 GCA_031359885.1 Tardiphaga sp.
GTCGCGGCCGACTGGTTGTAGGCCTCGACAAGGCGCTGCGGATCGGGCGTGCGCGCCTCGGTGGTGAAGTCGGCGCCGTTGACGATGTCGCCGCGATAGCTCGGCAGCTCGACGCCGTCGATCGTCTCCATCGGCGACGAGCGCGGCTTGGCGAATTGCCCGGCGATACGGCCGACCTTCACCACCGGCAACGCGCCCGCATAGGTCAAAACGACCGCCATTTGCAGCAACACGCGGAAGAAATCGCGGATGTTGTTGGCGCCGTGTTCGGCGAAACTTTCCGCGCAGTCGCCGCCTTGCAGGAGGAAAGCCTCGCCCTTTGCGACTCGGGCCAATGCCTTCTTCAGGTTGCGCGCCTCGCCAGCAAAAACCAGCGGCGGAAACGTCGCGAGCTGCGCCTCGACATCGCTGAGCGCCTTGGCGTCCGGATAATCCGGCACCTGCATCACGGGGCGCGAACGCCAGCTATCGGGTGTCCACCGCTCGGACATTGGCTTAACTCCTGTAGAATCCGCGACTTGACCGGCGTCGAGCGCCTTCGCGAAGGGCCGGTTTATACACACCGTCTTTTCAAATCGCCAGTTCCAATCCGCTCCTGCGGCAAGGCCTTGCAATTGTGGCGAAATTCTTCTTTTCTGATGGCAGGAACCCGGTTTGAGGGAATCGCCGTGGTGAAAGCTGCGCAGGACGACGTCTATATCGACGACATCACGTTTCCGGCCGTGGATGGATATTCACTGGCGGCGACGCTTTTCCTGCCGCGCGGACGCAAACGCAGCTCAGTTCTGATCAGTTCGGCGGCTGCCTTGCCGCGCAAGACCTATCGCGATTTCGCTGCCTATCTAGCCGGCCGCGGCTGCGCGGTTCTGACTTACGATTATCGCGGCATCGGCGGCTCTCGCCTGCAATCGCTGACCGGATTCAACAAGCCACGGTCGCTTGTCGGCTTCGACGCCTCGATGTCGAAATGGGCGGCACATGACGTCACCGCCGCCGTCGCCTGGATGCGCGGGCGCTACAAGGATTTGCCGCTGACGTATGTCGGCCACGCGTTCGGCGGGCAAGCGCTCGGGCTCTTGCCGAACAATTCGGAAGTTGCGCGCGCATTGTTGATCTCAGCGCAGGCCGCGTATTGGAAGTCGATGCCGACGCCGGAGCGTTATCGCGTCTATGCGCTCATGAAATTCGCCGGCAAGCCGGTCACGAAATTGCTCGGCTATGCGCCCGCACGAATCGGCATCGGCGAGGATCTACCGAAGGGCGTCTTCGAGGAATGGTCGCGGTGGGTCATGAGCCCGCGCTACATGTTCGACGACACGTCGCTCGCGGCCCTCGGCAATTTCCAGAATTACAAAGGCGCCTTGCGCGCATTGAGTTTCACCGACGACAGGTCTGCGCCGCGTTCGTCGATCGAAACGCTCTGCAAGGAATTCACTGCGATCAAGGCGGACATCGTCAGCATCGCACCGGCGGATGTCGGCGGCACCGCCATCGGGCATCTCGGCTTTTTCAAACCGGAGCATCGCGGCACGCTGTGGCGTGGCGCGGCCGAATGGCTCGAATTCGGGATCGTCGAACCGCGACGCTATTCGGCCGCCGCGCGGGCATAACGCGCCGTTGCGGTTCGCATCGTGACAAGTTCTTCGGCCGCAGTCGGATGCAACGCCATCGTGGCGTCGAAGTCGGCCTTGGTCGCCTTCATCCTCACGGCGATGCCGACGACCTGAATGATCTCGGCGGCGCCGTCGCCGACGATATGACAGCCGAGCACGCGGTTGCTCGCGACATCGACGATCAGCTTCATCATGATTTTGGTTTCGCGACCCGACAGCGTCGCCTTCATTGGTCGGAACGTCGATTTATAAACATCCACGACCGCGTAATGCGCGCGCGCTTCGCTCTCCGTCAAGCCGACGGTGCCGACTTCGGGCGTGGTGAAAACGGCGGTCGCGATATCGGAGTGATCGACGCGCACGCTGCGCTTACCGAACACCGTGTCGGCAAAGGCGTGGCCCTCGCGGATCGCAACCGGCGTCAGATTGATGCGGTTGGTGACGTCGCCGATGGCGTAGATATGCGGAATAGAGGTTTGCGAGAAGTCGTTGACGATGATGCCGCTGGTTTTCGGATTGACCGCGACGCCGGCGGTTTCCAATCCGAGGTTGGCGATGTTGGGATGCCGACCGATCGCGAACATCACCTGATCCGACGCGAGGCTCGATCCGTTCGACAGCGTGGTGGTGTAAATATCGCCGTGCTTCTGCACTTCGCACACCGTGCAGCCTGCCAGCAGAGTAATGCCGGCCTTTTCCATTTCGTCACGGACGTGATGGCGCACGTCCTCGTCGAAGCCGCGCAGGATGTTGTCGCCGCGATAGATCAGCGTCACTTCGGAGCCCAACCCTGCGAAGATGCAGGCGAACTCCAGCGCGATGTACCCAGCACCCTGAATGACGATGCGCTTCGGCAACGTTTCGAGGTGAAACACCTCGTTCGACGAAATGACATGCTCGATGCCGGGGATCGGGTTGCCGTGGTTCGGCGCGCCGCCGGTGGCGATCAGGATGGTTTTCGCCCGCACGGTTTCGCCGGTGCCGAGCCGCAGCGTATGCGCGTCTTCGAAGACCGCACGGGTCTTGACCAACTGTGCGCCGGACTTTTCGAGATTGGTCGCATAGATGGCTTCGAGCCGCGCGATCTCCTTGTCCTTGTTGGCGATCAGCGTGGCCCAGTCGAAGGTCGGCTGGGGAATGGTCCAGCCGAAGCCCGC
Source organism: Tardiphaga sp. (assembly GCA_031359885.1). Taxonomy (GTDB): domain Bacteria; phylum Pseudomonadota; class Alphaproteobacteria; order Rhizobiales; family Xanthobacteraceae; genus Tardiphaga. The sequence continues at coordinate 2,771 of JANMAN010000066.1, forward strand.
GGCATCCTCGATGTCGTGCGCCACATGCGAGGCATAGACCATCAGCTTCTTCGGCACGCAGCCGCGGATCACGCAGGTGCCGCCCATGCGGTACTCTTCGGCGAGCATGACGCGGGCACCATGACCGGCCGCGATCCTGCCGGCGCGCACGCCGCCCGAACCACCGCCGATGACGAACAGATCAACGTCGAAATCAGTCATGCCCGCCCCCGCGCGCTGCGCCTAACTCAGATTTCCTTGCCGCGCTTGCGCATCTCGGCCCGGAAGGCACCGTTGACTTCCTCTGCGAAGTTCTGCGCCCACTGGTTCATATAGCCCATGCTGGCCTGAATCGAACGCGGCTCCTGCATCAGCAGCTTCTGGCCGAGCGGCGACTTGTAGAACGTCACCAAATCTTTCAATTCCTGCTCGGTGAAATCGCTGGCGTAGATTTTCGCCATCTGATCGCCGATTTCCTTTTCTTTTCCGGCCATCGTCTGCGCAACGATCAGAGACACCTCGTTGAGGTCTTTCTGATAGTTCAGATTGCTCTGCATCAGTTGATCCTTGGTGCGCTGAACGATGTTCGGCACCGCGCTCGCATACATTGCGGACGCGTTCTTCATCGTGAGGATTTCCTTGGCGGACGCGAGGGCCGCAGCCGACGCCGGCTTGACGGCCGGCGTTTGCGCCGACGCG
>JANMAN010000094.1:0-1951 GCA_031359885.1 Tardiphaga sp.
CGAATACTGCTCCGACGTCGGCACTGCGTTGCGCTGCTCGCCGATCACATCGGCGTTGCGCGCCAAAATCTTTCTGAAATTCCGCGACGGCCGGAATTCGTTGGCGATCACGCGCACCGAAACGCAGGCGCGGCATTGGTCGCAGGCCGGGCGATAGGCGATCGACTGGCTCCGCCGGAAACCGCCATGCGTCAGCAGATCGTTGAGGTCGCCGGCCTTCTCGCCGACCAGATGCGTAAACACCTTCCGCTCGTGCCGGCCCGGCAGATAGGGGCAGGGCGACGGCGCCGTCAGATAGAATTGCGGGGTGTCGCGCGAGTGATGGGTCACGGCGTGCTGCAAATCTCCACGTGAATGTCAGCTCCGGTCCCGCACCACGGATTCGCGGCGCGACGCCTGAGCATCGCGCCGCGCGCGCCAAGAATCAATCGATCAATAAGCCCGGTGGGTCGGCGCCAACGCATTGGCGACGACGGTGTTGACCACGACCGTCCCCAGCACGAGGTCATGCAGCAGCCGGCGGCGGCCGTTGAACAGGGCGACCAGCATGACGAACGGCGTCAGCAGCGACATCGAGACCCAGAACAGGATCGCATGCGCCGCACCGAGCACGAAGTAGCCGGGCTCGCCGCTCAGGGTCCGCATTTGCACACCGAACAGCCGCATGCCGACCGTGGCCGAATGCGGCCCGCCCAGAGACATCCCGTAATAGACGACGGCCCAGATCGCCGATGCGGGCGACACCAGCCAGAACAGGCCCCAGCCGAGGCCGAGCGTGACCACGCCGAACACGGCGATGAAGATCGTCGCTAGGACCACGGGCAGCGAAATGATGATGACGTCGATCAGGAACGCGAGACAGCGCTTCGTCAGCACGCCGCTGTAGAGCTCCGGCGTGACGAAAGGATCGAACGCATAGGCGTCGCTGCCGGCGGGCTGCCCGCTGCGCCAAGTCGTATCATTCGGTTTGCTTCGCGTATCGTAGTTCGACATGACGTGTCCACTCGCCCGTTCGATGCTCCCGACAGACATGGCCATGGCCGGAACCGGACGCAAGGGCGTGCGGCATTGCCGGCCCGCTTTGCCCTATCTATCGTTTTTATGATAGTTTGATGCCCATGACCCGCGCGGATGCCATCGCGAAATTGAAAGAACAAGCTGACGCCATTCGAGCGCTCGGCGGCACGTCGCTTTATCTGTTCGGTTCGACGTCGCGCGACGAAGCGACAGAGGACAGCGATCTCGATCTGTTTATGGATTACGATCCGCACGGGTCGTTCAATTTATTGGATCTTGTTGCAGCAAAGCGGCTTTTGGAAAATGGCCTTGGAGTTCCGGTCGATCTGACGACCCGTGATGGATTGCATCGGCTGATCAGTCAAAAAATTCAGGCGGACGCGATCCGGATTTTCTGATGACGACGCGCAGCCCTCTCCTTCGAATCGATGACATGCTGAGTAATATTGAAGGTGTCGTCCAGACGCTCGACGGTATCACCTATGAAGAATTCACGCGGTCGTGGGCGTTGCGATCGGCGGTTGAGCGAGGGATCGAAATTGTATCGGAGGCCAGTCGACATCTGCCTGCCGATCTAAAGAATCAATTTCCTCAAATTCGTTGGCAAGATATCGCCGGTATCGGCAATATTTTGCGCCACGATTATCAGAACGTGGCGAGCAAGATAATCTGGCAGGTCGCGCATAACGAATTGCCGCCGTTGAAGACGGCTCTGTTGTCGATGCAGGCTTCGCTGAGTGACTAACCCATCTCCCGCAGCTTCTGCGCCACGACCGGCGCGAAGTAGGTCAGCACACCGTCCGCGCCGGCGCGCTTGAAAGCGAGCAAGCTCTCCAGCATCGCGCGTTCGCCGTCGATCCAGCCGTTGGCTGCCGCGGCCGAGATCATCGCGTATTCGCCGGACACCTGATACGCGAATGTCGGCATCGCGAAC
>JANMAN010000101.1:0-1557 GCA_031359885.1 Tardiphaga sp.
TGTTATGATTTTTTGGGTGGGCTCGCTTGTCCCAACAAATTTACGGGTTGGTGGCCACACGCGTCCCCACCATACACAACCAACCTGAGCTACTACCGATACGTTGCCACGATATCCGTCACCGCGCGCTCCAATTGCCGCGCGGTCGAGCATTGCCGCACCACGTTGCAGAAGGTCGCGTAGCGCGGCATCTCGGAGTCGCCGAAGCCCCAGCCGATACGGCCTTCGGGATTGAGCCAGACCACGCGCTTGGCGCGCTCGCCGATCCGCTTCAAAATATCTGCGCGCGGATCGAGATTGTTGCTGCGCGCATCGCCGAGCACGATCACCGTCGTGCGCGGCGTCACCGCCGCCATCCAGCTTTTTTCGAAATCCGCCAACGCGCGGCCGTAATCCGACGAGCCGAAGCCGATCGTGGACATGATCGTCTTCATCGCCTGTTCGGGCGGCTGCGTATCGAGCAGGTGACTGACCTCGACGAGGTTGCTCGAAAACGCGAACGATCGCACGTCCGACACGACCTCGTGCAGGCTGTGGATCAGCAGCAGAAAGAAATCCGACACTTGCGCGACGGAGCCCGAGACATCGCAGATCGCGACGATCTTCGGCCGGTCGCGGCGCTTGCGTTTCCAGCTCGTGAGAAACGGCACGCCGCCCCAGGCCGCGTTGCGGCGGATCGTGCGGCGCACGTCGAGATGACCGCGGCGCTGGCGCTTGCGTGGCTTGCTGTAACGCTCGCGCAGCCGCCGCGCGATCTGGCGGATCAGACGGCGCATTTGATCGACTTGACGCGGCTCCAGCCGCGACATCGGTGTCGTCTGCAAAATCTCGTTGCGTAGGTTTTCCTTTTCTTCGCGGCCGTAGAGCAGCAGCGCCTGCGAAACGATATCGCGCACGGTCTCGCGCAATGCCGCCGTCGCAGCCGCGAGCCGTTCGGCTTGGGCGGAATCGGTTTCGGTCAGCGCGTCGAGATCGTCGCGCAGCCGCTGGATGCCGAGCACATCGAGGATCTTGCTCGAATAGATTCCGCGCTGCGTGAAATAACGTATCTCGGACAGTTCTGCCGCGCCTGATGCAGCGGACAGCGCGGCTTCTATCGTCGCGCGGTCTTGCGCGAGCAGCATTTGCGCCAGCGGCCCGAGCGGCGTGGATTCGTTGTCGGCTTGTGAATCAGGCTTGTCCGGGCTTTGCGTTTTGCTGTCGTCGCTCGCATCTGCGTCGCTTGGTTCTGCGTCGTTCTTCTCGGACGGGGGCGGCGCAATCTCGGCGTGGGAGAAAAACAGATCGAAGCACGCGGCGAGGTTCTGTTTGTCGTCTTGCGTCTTCGCCATCGTCAGCAAAAGCGCCTCGCGCAGATTAGCGCGATCCTCGAAGCCGACCACGGCGACGGCGCGCATCGCATCGATGCTTTCGGCGGCCGAGACGCGGACACCCGCACCGCGCGCCGCGCGAAAGAACCGATGCAGCACGTTGCGCATCGTCTAAAACACCCGACAAGTAAATTGAAACATCGGCATTGATGCGATATTCGCCCCCCACCCCCGACCCCTCCCCACC
>JANMAN010000174.1:0-2465 GCA_031359885.1 Tardiphaga sp.
GCATTCCCTACGAGGGCAATTACTCGTCGTGGCTGAAGCAGAAGCAAAAGCGGATGCTGCAGGAGGGCCGCGAGGACATGGCCCATCAAAAGACGCTCGAGCGCGAACAGGAATGGATCGCGTCGTCGCCCAAGGCGCGGCAGGCGAAGTCCAAAGCGCGCTATCAGCGCTACGAGGATTTGCTCAAGCAGGCGAGCGACAAGCAATCGCAGACCGCGCAGATCACGATTCCTGTCGCGGAACGCCTCGGTCAGAACGTCGTCGATTTCGAAGGGCTGAGCAAAGGCTTCAACGATCGCGTGCTGATCGACGACCTCACATTCAAACTGCCGCCTGGCGGTATCGTCGGCGTCATCGGCCCCAACGGTGCGGGCAAGACGACATTATTTCGCATGATCACGCAGCAGGAAACGCCCGATAAGGGCACCATCACGGTTGGCGAAAGCGTGCATCTCGGCTACGTCGATCAGTCCCGCGACTCGCTCGATCCGAAGAAGAATGTCTGGGAAGAAATTTCCGCCGGAAACGAATTGATCCTGCTCGGCAAGCGCGAGGTCAATTCGCGCGGCTATTGCTCGTCGTTCAATTTCAAGGGCGCCGACCAACAGAAGAAAGTCGGCGCGCTGTCGGGCGGCGAACGCAATCGCGTGCATCTCGCCAAGATGTTAAAGTCCGGCGCGAACGTCCTGCTGCTCGACGAGCCGACGAACGATCTCGACGTCGATACGCTGCGCGCGCTGGAAGAAGCGCTGGAGGATTTTGCCGGTTGCGCCGTCATTATCAGCCATGACCGCTGGTTTCTCGATCGCATCGCCACACATATTCTCGCCTTCGAAGGCGAAGCGCATGTCGAATGGTTCGAAGGCAATTTCCAGGATTACGAAATGGACAAGATGCGCCGGCTCGGCCAGGATTCGATCGTGCCGCATCGAATGAAATACAAGAAGCTGACGCGGTAAGCTTCAAGGCGCGATCAGCGCGACGTCCGGGAAGTAGGTTCGGTAGCGTCTAACGTCGCGCGTCAGGATCGCAAGCCCGGCGATGTCGGCGTGCGCACCAATGAAGAAATCGGAGAGAATGCTCATGCGCGGGCCGCCGGCTGCACGGTATGCAGCGAACGCACGGCCTGCGAAATAAAGAGATCGCTTCGGCAACCGCTCGAATACGAGATCGATGTCGTGGAGCGCGTCCTCGAGCAACGGTTCGGATTCAAAACGCGCCGATAATTCCGCGTACACGATATCGTTCACGATGAGCGCGCCTTGTTTAGATCGCAAGCTCATCATGTCAGACGACCAGCCATACCAGTTGGCGTCTTTCGAAATGATGTCGATCAAAACATTCGTATCTACGAGTGTCACAGTTTCGGATCTTCGGCGGGATCGCCTCTTAGTTCGAGCATGATCTCGTCCGTCGTTTCACCTCGGATCAGACGGCGATCAGCCAATGCTTGCAGCTTCTGTCCGTAAGTGGTCGCGGCCCCTGGCTTCTCGATATACACCCCACCCGAAGCGGTTGCGCGAACGGTGACGGTGTCGCCGGGCTTGATGCCGGCGGCATCACGGACAGCTTTAGGCAGCGTGACCTGACCTTTAACGGTGATCGTAGACATCGCCTGCTCCGCATTACTTTCTTCGCAAAAGTAATACTTTGCGTTTCGAGCGTCAATATCTTCAACCACTACGAGTTTCGTTGGTTCGCGCTTCGGGTTGCTCTAATGGTGATAGCGCATTCATGATGAGCGGCCTGCATGCCCGACTGGAACGCCGAACAATATCTCAAATTCGAAGGCGAGCGGACGCGGCCGGCGCGCGATCTGCTCGCCCAGGTCCCGAACATCGATGCGCGCAAAGTGGTCGATCTCGGCTGCGGGCCAGGTAACTCGACCGCGCTGCTCGCCGAGCGTTGGCCGCAGGCAAACATCACCGGCGTCGATACGTCGGCGGATATGCTGAGGCAGGCGCGTGCCCGGCTGCCGGTGCAGACGTTCGTCGAGGCTAACATCGCGCATTACGCAGCGCCCGCGGACACCGACGTGCTGTTCGCCAACGCGGTGTTTCAGTGGCTGCCCGATCACCTGAAGCAATTGAAGCGGCTAGTCGGCGCGTTGGCACCCGGCGGCACGATGGCCGTCCAAATGCCAGACAATATCGACGAGCCCTCGCATATCCTGATGCGAGAAGTCGCACATCAGGGGCCTTGGCGCGCGCAATTGGCGGATGCCGCGAAGCTGCGTGATGCGATGCCGAAGCCCGGTGCCTATTACGATGCATTACGGCCTTTGTGTTCGCGGCTCGACATCTGGCACACGATCTACAATCACGCGATGGACGATGCGTCGGGGATCGTCGAATGGGTCAAGGGGACGGGGCTTCGACCGTTCATCGATCCGCTCGACATACCGCAGCGTAAGCAATTTCTGGCCGAGTACACGGCACGTATCGCCGCCAGCTATCTGCCGCAGG
>JANMAN010000214.1:0-6373 GCA_031359885.1 Tardiphaga sp.
GGCCGTCTGCCTGTTGTGGCGACGGCCGACAAACTCGGGAATGAGGCCGTACTTCAAAAGATCTTCCGGCTCAACATGACGGAAGATTTCGCCGGTACGGCGATCCTCGGGTGCCAAAACCTGCGCCGCGAAGCCGATCGAAGTCGACCGGCCACGCGCGGAGATGATCTTTTCGAGGCCCGAGAACGCGCCGCCGCAGATGAACAAGATGTTCGTCGTATCGACCTGCAGGAATTCCTGCTGCGGATGCTTACGGCCGCCCTGCGGCGGAACGCTGGCAACCGTGCCTTCCATGATCTTCAGCAAGGCCTGCTGCACGCCCTCGCCCGAGACATCACGCGTAATCGAAGGATTGTCAGACTTACGCGAAATCTTATCGATTTCGTCGATGTAAACGATGCCGCGCTGCGCCCGCTCGACATTGTAATCGGCCGACTGCAACAACTTGAGGATAATATTCTCGACGTCCTCGCCGACGTATCCAGCTTCGGTCAGCGTCGTCGCATCGGCCATTGTGAACGGCACGTCAAGGATGCGCGCGAGGGTCTGCGCCAGTAACGTCTTGCCGGAACCGGTCGGGCCGATCAGCAGGATGTTCGACTTCGCCAGTTCGACGTCGTTGTGTTTGGTCTGATGGTTCAAACGCTTGTAATGATTGTGAACCGCGACCGACAGCACCTTCTTGGCGTGGCTCTGACCGATCACGTAGTCGTCGAGAACCTTGCAGATCTCCTTCGGCGTCGGGATACCGTCGCGCGACTTCACCAGCGAGGATTTGTTCTCCTCCCGGATGATGTCCATGCAGAGTTCGACGCATTCGTCGCAGATGAATACGGTAGGACCTGCAATCAGCTTGCGGACTTCATGCTGGCTCTTGCCGCAGAACGAGCAATACAGCGTGTTCTTCGAATCGCTCGTGCCGACCTTACTCATTCTTGTCTCCGTCCGCCGTTGGTCGCACTGGCCACCTGCCTCAAACTCGCACGTACCGAGACCGATACGTGGATCGCAGCAAATCTCGTACCAGAAACAACGCTTTCACTCAGATGCCGCACGAATCGCGGCTGATTTAAGCCCTCACCTTAATGGTCGGTCTGCTTTAGCCAACCATGCTGGCAGCCGACTATCAAGAATTCGCTAAACCCCACGGTCCCGCTTTTTGTTACAATAGCGTGATTTGCAGACGCGACCATACCGACCGGCATCAATAGCCCCGTTAAGGATTACGGCGCCTTGGCTGTCGGTTCCTCGGCACGCTTTTCGATCACCTTGTCTATGATGCCGAAATCGCGGGCCATATCTGCGGTCAAGAACTTGTCGCGCTCCAGCGCGTCCTCGATCGCCTGGTAGGTCTGGCCCGTGTGCTTTACGTAAATCTCGTTCAACCGCTTCTTCAGGTTCAGAATTTCCTGAGCGTGCAGCATGATGTCGGTTGCTTGGCCTTGGAACCCGCCAGATGGCTGATGGACCATAATACGGGAATTCGGCAGCGAAAACCGCATGTCTTTGTGGCCGGCGGCCAGCAGCAACGATCCCATCGAGGCCGCCTGCCCGGTACAAAGCGTGGAGACCGGCGGGCGGATAAACTGCATGGTATCGTAAATCGCCAGACCAGATGTCACCACGCCACCAGGCGAGTTGATGTACATCGAGATTTCCTTTTTCGGATTCTCGGCTTCCAAAAACAGCAATTGGGCAACGGTCAGCGTGGACATGCCGTCCTCGACCGGACCGGTCACGAAGATGATGCGCTCCTTCAAAAGGCGCGAAAAAATGTCGTAGGCCCGCTCGCCGCGGTTGGTCTGCTCGACCACCATCGGGACGAGGTTCATGTAGGTTTCGACGGGATCGCGCATAAATCACCCAAGGTTGAGGAAGACGTGTCCACCGACGGAAAGCGCTGAGGCTTAAGGCTGGCCGGGTGCGGACGAACGTCCCGTGATGCAGGACTGTGAACTCACAGATATGAGACGATTGCCCGCTGACAAGACCAGACATCGCTGCTTAACAAAACGGCCCGCGAGGGCGGGCCGTTTGCCGTCTGACAGTGAAACTGATTCGGGGGAACACGGCAAAGCCGCACTAATGCTTTCGACCGTTATGCCTAACGAACGCGGGCCTGATCAGGCGGCCGGCTTCTCGGCGTCATCGTCCTTATAAAGCTCCTCACGCGACACTTTCTTGTCCGTCACATTAGCAAGCTCAAGGATGAAATCGACCACCTTATCTTCGTAGATAGGTGCACGAAGCTGAGCCAATGCATTGGCATTGTTGCGGTAATAGTCCCAAACTTCCTTTTCGCGACCCGGCATCGAGCGAGCGCGCTCGACCACCGCGCGACCGACTTCGTCGTCGGTTACGGTGATTTTGTTCTTGTCACCGATCTCCGACAGCACCAGCCCCAAGCGGACGCGGCGGTCGGCGATCTTCTTGTATTCGTCCTGCGCCGCCTCTTCCGTCGTGCCTTCGTCAGCGAAGGTCTTGCCGCCCGATTCCATCTCAGCCTTGATCGAATTCCACATCAAACGGAATTCTTCCTCGACCAACGACGGCGGCGCGTCGAAGCGGTGGGTCTCGTCGAGTCGGTCGAGCAGCATGCGCTTGACGCGCTGGCGGGTCGCGCCGGCATATTCCTGGGTCAGCCGATCGCGAGCGGCTTCCTTTAGCTTGTCCAACGATTCCAGCCCGAGCATTTTGGCGAACTCGTCGTCGATCGTGGCGTCCTTTGGGCTTTCGATCAGAGTCGCGGTCGTCTCGAATTCTGCAGGCTTACCTGCAAGCTGCTCGCTGGCGTAGTTCTTCGGGAAATCCACTTTAAGCGTGCGGGTTTCGTCCTTGCCGATCCCGACCAACTGGTCCTCGAAACCGGGAATGAACGTGTTGGAGCCGATCACGACCTGAATGCCTTCGCCGGTGCCGCCGTCGAACGGCGTCCCCTCGATCGTGCCCTTGAACGACACCGTCACCCGATCGCCGCTCTCCGCCTTGGCGTCGTCGGCTTTTGCCTCATAACTGCGGTTCTGATCGGCGATACGCTTGATGGCTTCATCGACGTCAGAATCGGCCACATCCGCAACGGGCTTCTCAACGGAGAAGGTCTTGAAGTCGGCCAGCGCGATGGCCGGCACCACTTCGACCGCCACCGTGTAGGTCAGGTCGGATTTGCCAGACAAAATGGCCTCGACGTCCTTTTCCTCGGTCGGCATCGTGACCTTGGGCTCGGTCGCGAGCTTGAACCCGCGCTCGGTGAAAATGCCGTTGTTGGTGTCGCGGATGAGCTGTTCGATCGTCTCGGCCATGACCGAACGACCATACATGCGCTTGAGATGCGCGACCGGCACCTTGCCCGGACGGAAACCGTTCAGCTTCACCTTGTCCTTCATGTCCGCCAGCTTGGCATCAGCCTTGGCTTCGATGTCGGCAGCGGGGACATTGATCTGGAATTCGTGCTTCAAACCTTCGGCGAGCGTTTCCGTGACCTGCATTCGTTTATCTTCCCGCTTGGTCCGGCTCTCGGCCGGGTCATGTCTATCGTACGACGCAAGGCGGAACGCCTTGCATCAATTCAGTAAAATCTGTCAGCAGCGCGGGTGCGAGTGGTGCGGGCGGAGGGACTCGAACCCCCACAACTTGCGTCACTGGAACCTAAATCCAGCGCGTCTACCAATTCCGCCACGCCCGCTAGCTGCATTCGTACGGCTGCGATGTGGCGGGCGTATAACATGACCGACGCCATCCGCAGCAAAAAAATGGTCATCCCGATAACCCGCGACAGCGCGGCGCTGGACAGGCCACATGGAAGGTGATCGGGATTTGTCATGACAGACAACACCTTCCCGATCGACCGGCGCGCGATCCTCGGCGGCCTCGGTGCCACGTTCCTGCTGCCGACCTCGTCCGCGCTTCCGCAATCACGGGCAGCCCTCGTGCTGGAGGCCATGGCCGATACGATCGTGCTGAAGCCTGGCCAGCCTCCGACGCCGATTTGGCGACTGGCCGGCGGCCCGGACAACGGTCCTCTACGGTTCAACCGCGGCGAAACCGTTGATGTCACGCTTACGAACCGCTTATCGGTCCCGGTCGTGCTGAACTGGACTGGACTGGATGGGAATCCTGCGGCGGAGCCACTGGCTGGGCGTGCTCCGACCCCGCCAAACGCAAGCACGACGACCCAGATCACATTCCGCCACGCCGGCACGATCACGGCCGACATTCGGTTGCTCGGCGACGCCATTGCGCAGCCGTCGCCGGCGCGCCCGGTCATCGTTACCGAGGCCGAGTCGCTCGCGATCGATCGCGACGAGGTCATGCTTTTTCAGGATTGGCGACTAAAGACGGATGGCACGGCGCTCATGCCGGGTGTCGATACTGAATCAGCCGCTACCGTTTTCACCGTCAACGGTGGACCGACTTTCGATTTGACTTTGGCCCAAAATCAACGTGCGAGAGTTCGCCTTATCAATGCATGCCAACGCGATACAATCGCTATAAAAATCGCAGATCATGAGGTTCGGATTATCGCGATCGACGGCCAGCCTTCCGAACCGTTTCTGGCACGCGACGGGCTTGTCGTTTTGACCGCCGGATCGCGTGCTGACGTCGTCATCGATGCCGTCAGGCCGCCGGGGTCGACGTCGCCGATCATGCTGCTCGACGGGCGCGACGCCCGCCCGATCGGACGCATCATCGTGTCCGGTGCCAAGCCTGCCAGGCCCGCACCTTTGCCGACGATGGCTGCCTTGCCAACGAACGGCCTGCCCGCGCAGCTCGACCTCAAATCGGCGCTGCGGGTCGATCTCGCGATCAACGCACCGACGTCGGCCGATTGGGTCGCTCCGACGATTTTGACGCCGAGCAGCAAGCCTGCATTCAAGGTCAAGCGTGGTCGAACGGTGGTTCTGGCAGTGTCCAATCGTGGAGCCAAGCCGGCTGTGTTTCATCTCCACGGCCATCATTTTCGGCTGCTCGACCGCCTCGATGATGGTTGGAAACCGTTCTGGCTGGACACGCTCGCGATCGACACCGGCCAGACCCAACGGATTGCTTTCGCAGCAGAATTTGCCGGGCTTTACCCGATGCAGACGATGGCGACCGACTGGGGATCAGCACGCCTAATGCGAAGCTATCTCATCGAATGATCAATAATCGACGCCGAGGGCATCGTAGACACGCCTGAACACGGCTGGCAAAACCTCCGGCAGGTCTTCCGCGATCAACCCCGGCCCGGCCTCGGTCCCCGCCTCGCCGTGCATCCAGACGCCTATACAGGCCGCCTCATAGGCCGGTACGCCTTGCGCCAGCATCGCCCCAATCAATCCCGCCAGCACGTCGCCAGTGCCCGCTGTGGCCAGCCACGGCGGTGCGTTGGACGCGATCGCCGCGCGGCCATCGGGTGATGCGACGACCGTATCCGGCCCCTTCAACAAAACGACCGCGTTCGAGCGAACAGCGGCAGCACGCACCCGCTTGAGCTTAGATTTAAATGGATGTTTGTTGTCAATCTGACTGAAAAGACGTGAAAATTCGCCTTCATGTGGCGTGAGAACGACGCGCATTTGGGGCGAATTTTTGAGCAATTCGAACAAAATTTCGGGCGCGCCCGCGAAGCTCGTGAGAGCGTCCGCATCGATTACAGCAGATCGCTGCATCTTAATGATTTCATTGACGAAAGCGCGCGTCTTTTCTCCGACCCCGGCGCCCGGTCCAATTATGACGGTATTGAGGCGGTTGTCTGCGAGCAATTCCACGAGCCGCTCGGGCGTGTCGACCGCCTGCAGCATGATCGCCGTCAGCGCTGCGGCGTTGACCGCGAGCGCATCGGTCGGCGACGCCACCGTCACCAGCCCTGCTCCGCCGCGGAGCGCCGCCCGCGCTGCCAGCCGCGCGGCTCCGGTTGCAGTCATGCTGCCGGATATGACGACCGCATGCCCTCGCGCATATTTGTGACCATTGATGCGCGGGACCGGAAAGTTGCCGCTCCAAAGGTCCGGGTCGTTCTCGGCCGTCGCCGGTATGATATCTCCAAGGACAGCGTCCGCAATCCCGATATCGATCACCCGGACCCGGCCGCAATGGACTCGCCCTGGCAGCAGCAAATGTCCGGGCTTGCGACGGAAGAACGTGACCGTCTCCTGCGCCCGGACCGCGATATCCATCACGGCGCCGGTATCACCGTTGACGCCGCTCGGCAGATCGACCGCAAGCACCGGGCCACCGCTGGCATTGATCGCCTCGATGATGTCGCGCGGTTCACCCTTGGGGGGCCGGTTTATGCCCGCGCCGAAGATCGCATCGATGATAAGAGCCGGTGTCCCGATCGCGGCGGGATCGAACGGCAGCAACGGACCGCGCCATTCGGCGGCGGCCAAAGCCG
>JANMAN010000226.1:0-3586 GCA_031359885.1 Tardiphaga sp.
GCGGCAGCTTCATCGTCGACGACTTCGCACGATTCCTGAAAGTGCTTGCGCTGATCGGCTCCGGCGTCACGTTGATTCTGTCGACTGAATTTCTGAGCCATCAGTCGCGCAAGATTTTCGAATACGCGATTTTGGTGATGCTCTCGACGGTCGGCATGATGCTGCTGATCTCAGCCGGCGATCTCATCATGCTTTATCTCGGCCTCGAACTGATGAGCCTAGCGCTCTACGTCGTGGCCGCCAGCAATCGCGACAACGCGAAATCCACCGAAGCGGGCCTGAAGTATTTCGTGCTCGGCGCGCTGTCGTCCGGCATGCTGCTGTACGGCTCGTCGCTGGTGTACGGTTTCACCGGCACGGTCAATTTCGCGGGCATCGCGGCGCAAGCAAAAAACGGAAACATCGGCCTCGTGTTCGGGCTGGTCTTCCTGCTCGCAGGTCTGTGCTTCAAGGTCTCGGCCGTGCCGTTCCACATGTGGACGCCGGACGTCTACGAAGGCGCACCGACGCCGGTGACGGCGTTCTTCGCCTCCGCGCCGAAGGTGGCCGCATTGGCGGTGTTCACGCGCGTCGCGTTGACGGCGTTTCCGGGCATCATGTCGCAATGGCAACAGGTCGTGGTGTTCGTGTCGATCGCCTCGATGGTGTTGGGCTCGTTTGCTGCGATCGGCCAGACCAACATCAAGCGGCTGATGGCCTATTCGTCGATCGGCCATATGGGCTTCGCGCTGGTCGGCCTTGCCGCCGGCACCGTCGAGGGCGCGCAGGGCGTGCTGATTTATATCGCGATCTATGTCGCGATGACGCTCGGGTCGTTCGCGATCATTCTGGCGATGAAGCGCGGCGGCGAGCCGGTCGAGACGATCGCGGATTTCGCAGGGCTGTCGCGGACCAATCCGCTGCTCGCGTTCTTCTTCGCGATGCTGTTGTTTTCGCTGGCCGGCATTCCGCCGCTCGCGGGCTTCTTCGCGAAGTTCTACGTATTCGTCGCGGCGATCAAGGCCGGGCTGTTCACGCTCGCGGTGATCGGCGTGCTCGCGAGCGCGATCGGCGCGTAGTATTATCTGATGATCATCAAGCTGATGTATTTCGACGAGCCGAAGGGCGCGCTCGATCCGATGCGGATCGAATTGCGGACCGTGCTCGCGGTGGCCGGCATCTTTAACTTGTTGTTCTTCATCTATCCGGGACCGCTGGTCAGCGCCGCGACCAATGCGGCGAAGTCGCTGTTTTAGAGACCGGTTTGATGGCGGCACTTCATCGCAGTTGTCCGCTCGTCCTCGCGAAAGCGGGGACCCAGTCTTGCGCTTGTCTGGATTCCCGCTTTCGCGGGAATGAGCGGAGAGAATTTTCGATTTTGCGTTTTGTTTTGCGATGACCCTGATCCTCGGCCCACGCGCCCGCGCGGCCGGCGTGAAACTCGCGGCGTTCGATAGCATCGGCTCGACCAACGCCGAGGCGCTGATCCGCGCCCGTGCCGGCGAGACCGGGCCGTGCTGGTTCGTCACGACGGAGCAAACGGCGGGCCGCGGCCGGCGCAACCGGGTCTGGACCGCGCCGCGCGGCAACCTTGCAAGCTCGATCCTCGAAGTGCTCGACGTCGCGCCGTCGGTTGCCGCAACCTTGGGATTCGCGGCGGGTCTGGCGCTGGAGCGCGCGCTCCGGCAAGTCAGCGTCGAAGCCGCGATGCGCTCGCCCGACAGCGCCGCCAACGATTATCGCCTGAAATGGCCGAACGACGTCCTGGCCGGGCAAGCCAAACTCGCCGGCATCCTGCTGGAAGGCGAGACGCTGGCGAACAACCGCCTTGCCGTGGTCGTCGGCATCGGCACCAATGTGGTTGCCGCCCCCGAAGGCACGCCGTATCCCGCCACCTGCCTCCATGCTCTGGGCGTGAGCGCCAGCGCGGAAGACCTGTTCGCGGCGCTATCGGATAAGTGGCAGGAGATGCGCGGCATCTGGGACGATGGCCGCGGCTTCCCGGAGATCCGCAATTTGTGGCTGGACCGCGCCGCTGGGCTCGGCCAGCCGGTCTCGATAAAATCCGGCACCTCGGTTATATCGGGAATATTCGACACCATCGACGACACCGGCTGTATGATCGTCGTAACAGCGGACCGCAAACGACTCCCGATTGCGGCCGGAGACGTTTATTTCGGCGACACCGCGTCGGCAAGGGCACATAATTGATGACGCGACCAGACGAACTGACATTCGCGCCGCTCGGCGGCGTCGGCGAGATCGGCATGAACCTGTCGATCTACGGATTGGGCAAAGGCAACCAACGAAGCTGGCTCGCGATCGACCTCGGCGTGTCTTTCGGCGACGAAGAACATCTGCCGGGCATCGATCTCATCATGCCCGATGTGCGCTTCCTCGAAAAAGAGAAGAAGAACCTCGTCGGCCTCGTGCTGACACACGCGCATGAGGATCATTTCGGCGCGATCATCGATCTATGGCCGAAGCTGAAGTGCCCGATCTACGCGACGAAATTCAGCGCGGCGCTGTTCGCGGCCAAGCTCGCCTCCGAGCGCAATCCGCCGAAGATTCCCGTCACCATCGTTCAGTCCGGCAGCCGCGTCGATATCGGCCCGTTCAACGTCGAGTTCATTCCGGTTGCGCATTCGATTCCGGAATCGCACGCACTCGCGATCCACACGCCGATCGGGATCGTGCTGCACACCGGCGACTGGAAGATCGATCCGACGCCGCTGGTCGGCAGCCCGACCGACGAGCGGCGGCTGCGCGAATTGGGCGAGCAGGGCGTGTTGGCGCTGATCGGCGATTCGACCAACGCCGTGCGCGAGGGCCGCTCGCCGTCCGAGACGGAAGTGGGCACCAACATCACCGCGCTGGTGAAAGACGCCAAAGGCCGCGTCGCGGTGACGACGTTCGCCTCGAACGTCGCGCGCATCCGCGCCGTCGCCAACGCCGCGCGGGAGGCTGGCCGCGAGGTCGTCACGGTCGGTCGTGCGATGGACCGCGTCGTGCAGGTCGCGCGCGAGACCGGGCATCTCAAGGGCGTGCAGAATTTCCGCAGCGTCGATTATTACGGTCACTTACCGCCGGACAAGGTGCTCGCGTAGTGCACCGGCAGCCAGGGCGAGCCGCGCGCGGCGCTGTCGCGCATTTCGAACGACGATCATCCGCAGGTGACGCTGAACCGCGGCGACACGGTGATCTTCTCGTCGCGGACGATTCCCGGCAACGAGAAGGCGGTCGGCGGCATCATCAACGGCCTCGTCAATCAGGGCATCGAGGTCATTACCGATCGCACGCACATGGTGCATGTGTCCGGCCATCCGCGCCGCGACGAATTGCGCGACATGATCTCGTGGGTGAAGCCGCAACTGCTGATCCCCGTGCATGGCGAGGCGTTGCATCTCAACGAGCACGCCAAGCTCGCGCGCGCCTGCGGTGTGCCGAAGGTCATGGTCATCAAGAACGGTGATCTGGTGCGGCTCGGGCCGGGCGATCCGGCGGTGCTCGAGCAGATTCCATCGGGCCGGCTCTCCAAGGACGGCATCATCCTCGAAGACTCGAAATCGCGCGCTGTCGTCGAGCGCAAAAAGCTCAGCTTCGCGGG